>CADBQF010000028.1 GCA_902796705.1 Ruminococcus flavefaciens | reverse complement strand
TTCCTTTCAAATCCGACATTCAATACCAAGGAAGATACTATCGCTATGTATCAGAGCGATTACTGCCTGACACTCGACGAGATGCCTGATGACCTCTACACAAGAGAAGTCGGTGACGCTCCTATCATGTCACAGACAACAACTTCTACCGGCAAGGTCACTGGCACCACGGTAACAACTACTACAACTGTTACTACAGGCTATACATTCAGCGTAAAGAAAAAGACTGTAGCTCTCCCTGAGGGCAGCAAGAATGATAAGGTTATGGCAATAACTATCAGTGCTGCTCCCGGTGCTTCTGTAGGCGGCGGAATCGGTTACAATACAGGACTTCCTGAGCCTGACAACTGGGCTGCTATCAATTACGACGGAATCGTCGGAGCTGACGGCAAACTCGTAGTAAATGTCAACCTCGCTGATATCCCGGACGACGTTACTTCTGCCGAGGTGCAGGTATGGTGGTCGAATATCCAGAAAACGATAGACGTTCCCTACGAGATAGAGGACTGCGAGGTATACACTCTCGGAACAGGTGCTTTGGAAGGATTATTAGGAGATGCAAACTGTGACGGCACAGTCGATATCTCCGACGCTGTACTCATCATGCAGAACCAGGCTAACCCTGAGAAGTACCCGCTTTCAGCAGCAGGTGCAAAAAATGCTGATGTTGTTGCTAACGACGGTGTAACTCCTCTTGATGCTCTTGCGATCCAGATGATCGAGGCAAAGACCATCGCTCTTAAAGATCTTCCGATCGCTTCAGCAGAACAGCTTGAGAAATACACAAAGTAAGATCAGATTGTCATAAACAACGAAATATTTATAATTATTGATGATTTACCGGAGCATTTCACTAATTATGCTCCGGTTTTTTATTTTTTGATATCGCATCGATTGACAGAAGTGAGTCAAACTGATATAATTATACTTAGTGTCTGATTATCAGACGCTTGATTTATTTTAGTAAGAAAAGTGTATTTCCGGCGGAAGAACTCTATTTCCGGAGATGCACCATATAAATGGAGGTATGCTGATGAACAGATTCTTGTTCATTGTCGGACTCGTGATATCGGCAGCGGTCATATCTGTGTTTGTCAATGAGATAAAGAGCGACAGGGAACAGGCAGGAAAGCCAACGGAAAAGCAGCGGAATATCCGCAGCATCGCAAGAGGTATCACAGTATTCATGGTGAGCGTAGGAGTCTGCGATGCATTTAAATTCATAAATTTCGGATTGTTTTCTGATTCTTATATGCTTATGGGAACAGCGAGTGCCCTTGCATACGGTTTGTGTGAGCTTAATAAGCGAAAACCGCTCCGGTCGGCATTATTCACCGCAAAGATACTGCTTTTTGCATTCGTAATGGAGCTTACTGTATTCAATGTACCGGTCTACAAGCTGTGGTTCGGTGATTACAAAGAGATAAACTTCAAAGCCGACGAACAGATATACGAATCCGGAGGTATCATACGAAAGAAAAAAGGAGATATCTCAGTCCGGCGAGGTCAGGAACTCGTGCTTAGCTTCAAGGACCTCGATACCGCTGTAGGAACGGTCTACGTTGACCTCTACTTCGACGGCGGAACGAAAGGTGCGGACTTCATGCTCGATGCGACCGACGAAACGCAGGACGAAGTTTGCAGAGTGAGCGTCGGAAAAGGCATCATAGCCAAGGACAAATGGCAGACTCAGTATCTTATCTGTGAACTTTCAGGAAAGACACAGGACGCAAGAGTCCGTATCAGACCTCAGAACGGAGGTTCGCTCTATGTAAGGAGCGTAACGTTCAATATGCCGATAATGATGGAGATATCGTGGATACGATTCTTCATGATAATAATTCTAAGCTGCTTCATATACGAAGCAATGAAGGGCAGCGTTCTCAAAAAGGACTTCACGGCAAACAGGAAGCTCTGCCGGACTTTCGCAGTCGTGCTTACAGCATTTGCCTGTCTCATGGCTGTAGTTGAAACGAACAAAAAGCTCGGCATCTCATGGAAGGACGAGCTTACGAAAACTTCCGGAAATCAGATGACTCAGCAGCTCGTCGATGCTTTTGAAAACGGAAGGACTTATCTCCTCAAAGGCCCGGACGAGGCACTTCTTGAGTTCGACGATCCCTATGACAACAGACATCGTGAAGATGTCCTTGCACCTCAGTGGAAAGGCGATTTCTACAGCAGATATATCTGGGATCACGTTTACTATGACGGAAAGCTCTATTCCTACTACGGAATAGCACCTGTAGTGCTTCTCTTCATGCCTTATCACCTTATAACAGGGTATTACTTCTCCGATCCGCTTGCGATACTGATATTTGCGATCATCGGACTTATCGGACTGTCGTTCGTGTATACGGAGTTTGTAAAAAAACTCTTCCCCAAGCTTGAAACTTCATTCTATATAATGGGACTCGTCATCATTGAGATGATATGCGGCGTATGGTACAGCATAGGAAGGCCGATGTTCTATGAAATAGCGATGTCAGCAGGATTTGCGGCATTCACATGGGCGGTCTATTTCCTGTTCTCGTCGAATATCATCGGCAAGGGAAAGATATCGCTTCCGAGAACAGCGATAGCATCGCTTCTGCTTGCAGTCGGAGTTCTCAGCCGACCGACGCTTGTGCTTTACTGCATAGCTGCTGCTGTGCTTATGGTATGCTCAGTTCCGAGGATCACACACGGAAAGAAGAAATTCTTCACAAAGGATTCGGTGAGATATCTCTGCTGTGCGATCGTTCCCATGGCCTGCCTTGGAATGGTGCAGATGTGCTACAACTACGCACGATTCGGCTCGCCGTTCGAGTTTGGTATCCAGTACTCGCTCACCATAAACGATTTCACGAAGACACAGTTCCACTGGAGATTATCGATGATACCGGTTTTCAATTATCTTTTCAATACGCCTCAGTTCTCACCTGAATATCCGATAGTATCGACACAGTTCAGGTATATGGGCGTGAACGGATTCTTCTACAACGATACATCATCGACACACAACACATCGGGAATATTCTTCCTTGCACTCCCGCTGTTCTCATATCTTGCAGCAGGTAAGGCTCTCAGACAGTTCGACGACAAGAAGACAAAGATAAAAACTGCTGCAATTATCGCAGTTCCCTGTCTCATTATCCCATTCGGTATAATCGCATCAGTATGGGAAAGCGGATACTCTGCAAGATATATGACCGATTTTGCATGGCAGATGCTTCTCGGTGCATATGCTATACTCTTCTTCCTTTATACCAAATTAAAGAAAGGCGGAGTAAAAAAGATAGTCCGTGGTGCAATGTGCTTTGCACTTGTATGGACAATAATCGTCTGCGGAGTACAGATAGTGAATCAGGGATTCCGTTACTGTGAATTCCACCTTGACTATCCGGAAGTCGCATACGAGGTCGAGAGGATATTCGCCTTCTGGAAATAAAATCTTGACAAATCTTAACTGCTATGATATTATAAAAATGCGGATCTGTACCTTTATCCGGTGCATGATCCGCATTTATTTATACAAAATGAACGGAGGAATCACATGAAAGTATTAATCCTGAACGGAAGTCCGCATTCGGACGGCAACACTTCCATAGCTGTCAGCGAACTTGTAAAAGTCTTTGAAGCAGAAGGCATCGAAACAGAGGTACTCCTCATAGGAAACAAAGATATAAGAGGCTGTATCGCCTGTAACAAATGTGCCGAGCTTGGCAGATGCGTATTCAATGACATCGTAAACGAGACAGCAGCCAAATTTGAAGAAGCTGACGGACTTATCGCCGCAACACCTGTCTACTATGCTTCCGCAAACGCTACTCTCATCGCACTCATGGACAGATTGTTCTACAGCACATCATTTGACAAGTCCATGAAAGTAGGTGCGAGCGTTGCTGTAGCAAGGCGTGGCGGATGTTCAGCAACATTCGATGAACTCAACAAATACTTCACTATATGCGGTATGCCGGTAGCATCAAGCCAGTACTGGAACAGCGTTCACGGCAGAGCAAAGGGCGAAGCTGCTTTCGATGCAGAGGGACTCCAGACTATGAGAACGCTTGCGAGAAATATGGCGTTCCTCATGAAATCCATAGCCCTCGGAAAAGAAAAATTCGGCCTCCCCGAAAGAGAACCGTGGGAAGGCACACATTTCATACGTGAAGATATTGCAAAATAAGATCAATTAAAAAAATCCCCGTCAGGACGCTGACAGACCGTCACAGCGTCCCGGCAGGGGATATTTTTTATTCAAATGATATCTCAGAGATACAGGTATCTTTATACTTTGTACCTGGATAAACAACCTTTATCGTGAATCTTACGAATGTTGTCTCTACAGGGTGCGGAAGCGTGATTACGTCAATATAACCGCATTTGTCTCCGGAAAGGAAAACAGTTACCGCCGAACCGTCAGAGAATTCGATGTAGCATTCATAAACTCTGCCGTTCTTGTAGTAAAGGTCGTCGTTTGAACAGAGACCGTTCATTATATTGATAGTTGTAACTTTCTGCGGAGCAGGGGCATCGAACTGGATATATTCGCCTATTCCGTCATCTGAAGCTCCCTCTATCCAGCATGATGTCGGATCGTTGTCTGTTGCGTAGAACGGCTCATAATAATGCCATATGCCGTCTGCCTGAACAGGGGAGGCATAACTTGAAGCAGTCACCGAAGTAAATATCGGCGGGCCGAGTATCTCCTGAGCCGGGGGATCAGTCACCGGAACAGTTGTTGTTGTCGCAGCCGTGACGGTCGTTGTTGTTGTCGTAGTCTGTTCTTCTGTCTGCTGCATTTCGGTAGAAACAGCGTCGGGAAGCGTCTGCGGCTCTACTGTTGAGACCGGTTCGGTTTCAGGCTCAGTCTCCGTTTCCGGTGCTTCTGTAGTAACGGAATATCCTGCGTCGTTCCTGCTTGTATGCTTGCTGTCATCATCGTCATCATCAGGCTTTTCATAGAAGAACATGAAGAACACGGCAGCACAGGCTGCTCCGACAAGTATCAGAACTGTCACCAGAATGAGAAAAACCTTTGCTGCACTTCCGCTGTCCTTGTCATTCTGAGTGTACTGCGGCTGCTGATATACAGACGGAGGCGGATATGATGACGGCGGCACAGACGGCTGCGGATAGATCTGCTGAGGTACCGGTGCTGCCGGATATACAGACTGAGGCTGAGGATAGACTGACTGCGGCATCTGGCTCTGCGGATAGACAGACTGCTGTGTCTGGTTCATCATTCCTCCGAATGACTGCCCCGGCTGTATGCTTCTCATGCTGTCGAATGACATACCGGTCATAGTGCCTGTCGGATCTTTTTCCATTTTCTCGATATCGCTGATAAACTCGGAAATAGTAGCATATCTCTGTGACGGCTCAAATGCACACGCACGGAGGATTATCTGCGAGAATACCGGTGAAGCCTTTGCCGGAGGATTCAGCGGAGTACCCTGCATACGTATCGTGATAGCATCATCAGTGGGATTTGTTTCCTCAAACGGCAGCAGGCCGTTGTTCATCATCTGATACAGGCAGATGCCGAAAGAATAAATATCAGCCTGTGCTGTATATCCTGCCTGTGAATTTGATCTTGCACGGTAGATCTCCGGAGCAATGTAGCCTTCTGTTCCGGCAAACGAATTTGAAGATACTGTCTGTTTCGAGATATTGAAATCACCGAGCTTGTAAACGCCTTCGTCAGACATGAAGAAATTCGACGGCTTTATGTCTCTGTGGATTATATTTATATCATGGGCGGCTTTGATGCCGCAGGCGATATCCTTTGCAAGGCGGATTATATTTTTCTCCTCGAACGAGAATGTATGGTCTTTTATCATATCGCACACATTCTTCAGAAGCTCCATACGGATAAGGAAATAATAGCCTTCATTCCTGCCGTTTATTTCGAGCTGACGGAGATCCTCCTCCTCATAAGCTACGATATTCGGACACTGACGGAGTTTGTACATTATAGCAGATTCATTTTTGACCATCTGCAGTTTTGATTCAAGATAATGCTGTTTCCATTCATCGTTAGCCATAGCCTGACTGTCACTGAGAACGATCGGTTCTATCTTGAGAGCCGATGAATGCACCTTGTCGAATCTTTGTGCTTCTGCCCGAAAAACAGCACTGAAAGCACCAGAGCCTATCTTTTCCTTTATGTACCAGTTCTCCCAGATAGGCTGTTTTATATTAGCGATGATATATTCGATTATATCCTGAGTGTTCAAACGAAATCCTCCCTTGTATCTGTAAGAGCAGTCTCTGTACGCTCTTTATCTGACTTGATACTGTATATACCAAAGATCAGTGCAGCAATGATGCCGACTATCATAACAGCGGCGATGAGGCGGAGCAGAAGGTCTGTATTGAGCGGCTTTGAGCTTTCCTGAGCTTCCCCGTCTTTATCTGGCTCTGTATTTTCAGCCGGGACTTCGCAGCATTTTTTCAGGTCAGCAAGCATCATGTCCATAGACTGATATCTGTCAGCCTTGTCATAGGCACAGGCTTTGAGAATGACATCACCGAAGGCATCGCTTGCATTGGCGGGCTTTTTGAGAGGTTCACCTGAAAGCCTGCGGTTGATAGCTTCCTCTGCCTTGCATTCCTCCTGGAAAGGCAGTTTGGCACCGTTCATTATCTGATAAAGACAGACACCAAAAGAATAAATATCAGCCTGTGCTGTATACGAGCTTTCCGGATCGTCCTTCATGCGGAAAACTTCCGGAGCCATATATCCTTTTGTGCCGGCATAAGACCTTGTAGAGGAGCTGAACAGCGATATATTGAAGTCACCGAGCTTATACGTTCCCTCCGGAGACACGAAGAAATTCTCAAGTTTTATGTCACGGTGTATAACGCCGATATCGTGAGCAGCTTTAAGTCCTGTGCCTGTCTCTATCGCAAGGCGGAGGACATTTTCCTCAGAGTAATCGAATTTCTTTTTTGTCATGAGCCTGTAAACGTTGTCGAGCAGTTCCATACGAATGATGAAATAATATCCGGCGGACTTGTCTTTCACACGCAGTTCACCGAGGAGTTCGTCCTCATAGGCAACGATATTCGGGCATTTCCGGAGCTTGTACATAATAGCAGATTCCGTTTCAGCCATAGTACGCTTCTCCTGTATCTTTTCAGGACGGTTCTTGCTGTCAGTGATAGGTTCTATCTTTATAGCAGCGGAATCGTTCCTGCCTGAACGCCTTGCTTCGGCACGATAGACGCTGCTGTAAGCACCTTTGCCTATTTTCTCCTTGATATACCAGTTGTTCCAGAGCGGCTGAGGGATATATTTCACAAGTTCGTCGGCTGTTTTATCGGGCTTCATTCAACTGCCCCCTTCATTAAATAATATATGACATAATATATTATACACTCAAAAAGCGGTTTTGGCAATAACTTTTTTTCAATATGTTTGTCAGAACGCAAAATTAAGGAAGGACTGATGCCTGAACA
>CADBQF010000027.1 GCA_902796705.1 Ruminococcus flavefaciens | reverse complement strand
TTTTTGTCGTCATTTCGCAGGCTGCATGATATCAGCGAAAGGGGCAGGGAAGCAGCCATTATAAGAGCAGCGAGCCGTAGTGATCTCATAATCTTATCCTTTCATGAGAGTTTGCGGACAGCAGAGGGGATATCCTTTACTCTGTCCACGATGATATCGGCTTTGGAGAGTTCTTCCGGAGAGCCGTAGCCGTATGCACAGCCTATTGAGCGGAGACCGTTCTGCACGGCTGTTTCGATATCGTGGAAGCGGTCGCCTATGACGATGAAGTCTCCCTCATGTTCAGGGGCAATCTTTCGGAATATCTCATATTTCGGTATAAAATCGTATGCTTCGCAGCAGTAGAAGCTGTCGAAGAATCTGTCGAGCCGGAACACACGCCTGTGTCTGTTGAGGTAATGGAAGCGGCAGTTTGAGAGGAAAATGAGCTTGTATCCCTCGTCCTTGAGCAGAGCGAGAGTCTCCTCAGCGTCCGGGAAGAGTTCGCCCTCTCCGTTGTCAATACGCCTTGCCATATCCTCACCGAGCATTATGCGTGCTTTCTCACGTACAGCCGGATCAAGCCCCGGCTGGAAAGCTCCCCACATATCAGTGGAATTGAATCCCAGCCAATAGCTTATGTCTCTGTCACTGTACTCACGGGGAGCGATATATCCGTTATCGGAGAGCCATTTCATAGTTCCCCTGAAAGCCGGTGCATAAGTCTTCATCGAGTTGTGGATAGTTCCGTCGTAGTCGAAGATGAGGTTCGTCATTATGCCTCTATCTCTCTGATGAGGTTTATCATCTCGATAGCACCCTCAGCACATTCGCTGCCCTTGTTGCCGGCTTTAGAGCCTGCACGCTCGATAGCCTGTTCGATATTTTCTGTAGTGATGACACCGAACATTACCGGGATATCGCTGTTGAGAGATACCTGAGCGATGCCCTTTGCAGCTTCATTGCACACGAGGTCATAGTGAGAAGTGCTTCCTCTGATTATAGCACCGAGGCAGATAACGGCATCGTACTTGCCGGACTTGGCCATTTTTGAAGCGATGAGCGGTATCTCGAAAGCACCTGGCACCCATGCGATGTCGATCGAATCTTCTTCGACATTGTGACGCTTGAGAGTATCAACAGCACCGCCGAGAAGCTTGCTTGTGATGAATTCATTGAAACGTGCAACGACGATGCCGATGCGTGTATCTTTTGCAACTAAATTTCCTTCATAAGTTTTCATAAATATTCTCCTTTTAAGATCAGCGTCTTATGATATTATCATGCTCCGGGTAGTATCCTGTGAGCATTTTGAGAGTCTCCGTGCTTTTAGCACCGAAGCAGTAAACGGAAGGCATTGCCGAGCCGTTCACGAACATCTCTACAGTTTCGTATTTTATTATCTTCCCGTGAGAGAAGCGGTATGACATTTTTTCTGTCGGGCAGATGCAGCCGTTCCTGAACCATGCGGCGTTTATCTGTCCCTGCGGAGTGAAGAACACGAACAGCGACCGGAGCATCACCATGAGGACGAATGCCGCACCTGCCGTAAGAAGTGCGAAAGCAGTATCCTTTCCTGTAATGAGCATCAGCACATAGTATATCATATACAATGCACCGCCGACGATAGGGCCTGACATACCGAGCCGTATCTTATCCTTCGTCTTTGAAGCCTTCACAAGTTCTGCTATGAACATAACAAGCTGTAATGCCGCCGCCAGAGCGAAGATACCGCACACGATGAAATATATTATCTTCATAATTATCAGTAATCAAGGATATGTCCCATTTTCTCCTTTTTAGTCTTGAGGTAGAAAAGGTCATATGCCGTAGCGTCCATCTGTATCGGCACACGCTCTTTTATTTCCATTCCGAAGCCGCTGAGACCGTATACCTTGTCCGGATTGTTAGTGAGTAGGCGGAGCGTCTTGCAGCCAAGCTCACGGAGTATCTGGGCTCCGATGTAGTATTCACGCATATCGCCGGGGAAACCGAGGGCGAGGTTTGCTTCGAGAGTATCCATGCCCCTGTCCTGAAGCTCATATGCACGCAGCTTGTTGATAAGACCGATGCCACGTCCTTCCTGACGCATATAGAGGAGTATTCCTCTTCCTTCCTTTTCTATCTGAGTCATAGCCGATGCGAACTGCTGACCGCAGTCACATTTGAGCGAACCGAAAGCATCTCCGGTAAGACACTCTGAATGTACACGGCAGAGGATATCCTCGCCGTCCCCGATATCGCCCTTGACGAGAGCGACATGATGTTCTCCGTTGAGCTTGTTGACGAAACCCAAAGCACGGAAATTGCCGTACTTTGTCGGGAGCTTCGTATCAGCCACACGCTCCACAAGAATGTCATTGCATTTTCTGTAATCTTTCAGCGAGCGGATAGTGATGAACTTCATGCCCCATTCGGCGGCTTTCTGTTTAAGTTCATCACCACGCATCATAGTGCCGTCATCACGCATGACCTCACAGCAGAGACCGCATTCTTCGAGACCGGCAAGTCTCATGAGATCGACAGTAGCTTCCGTATGTCCCTCACGTTCGAGAACGCCGTTCTTTTTAGCCATGAGCGGGAACATATGACCTGGGCGGCGGAAATCCTCCGGCTTTGAGTTAGCATCAACTACCTTACGGGCGGTAAATCCTCTTTCTTCAGCCGATATGCCCGTTGTCGTATCGATATGGTCAATAGAAACAGTAAATGCAGTACAGTGGTTGTCGGTATTCTCGTCGAGCCTTACCATCTGCGGAAAGCTGAGCCTTTTGCATATCTCCTGACTCATCGGCATACAGATAAGACCTTTGGCATGAGTAGCCATGAAATTGACATTTTCGGTCGATGCGAACTGAGCGGCACATATCATATCGCCTTCGTTCTCACGGTCTTCGTCGTCGGAAACGAGGATTATCTCGCCGTTTCTGAGAGCTTCAAGAGCTTCATCGACAGTATTGTATTCAAACATTGATTGACCTCCTTAGTATCACAGAAAACCATGCTTTGCAAGAAAATCCACAGAAATGCTGCTCTTTGTTTCCTCAGCCGGCCTGATGAGCTTTTCGACATATTTGCCGACTATATCATTTTCGAGGTTCACTGTGTCTCCTCTTCTTTTTGAAGAGAGAGTGGTGACATCGGCAGTATGCGGTATCACCGAAACGCTGAAATCGCTGTCTGTGACCTTGGCGACAGTAAGACTTATCCCGTCGATAGCCACCGAGCCTTTTTCAACGATATATCTCAGTATCTCCGGGGGAGCGGAAATGGTATACCAAACGGCGATCCCGTCATTTCGTATATCCGAGATGATGCCTGTCCCGTCAATATGTCCCGTGACGATATGACCGCCGAATCTTCCTCCGGCAGCCATAGCACGTTCGAGGTTCACCGGGCTGCCTGCCGATAGGCTGCCCAGCGAAGAACGGGAGAGAGTTTCATTCATAACGTCAGCACGGAAAACACCGCCGCCGAAGTGTGTCACCGTAAGGCACACACCGTTCACCGCAACGCTGTCTCCGATGCACAGATCGCTGAATATTTTGTCAGCCTCTATCTTTATGAAAGAAGCATCACCGGAATGACGTATCTCCTTGACCGTTCCTTTTTCCTCAATTATCCCTGTGAACATACTTTACCGTACCTTCTATAAGGAAATCTCCGCCCACGGTCGAGAGCTTTACATTTTCGAGAGTATAGGCATCTGACGGAGTAGCAACGCCGAGTCCGTCAACAGGAGTCTTTGCGACTTTTCCGCCGAATACCTTCGGAGCGATGTAAGCCTTCACCTTGGTAACTATCTGGCTGTGGAGAGCAGACCAGTTGAGTTCTCCGCCGCCCTCGATGAGGATAGAATCTATCTTCTGTTCACCGAGTATCTGCATGAGTCTGCGGAGATCGAAATGCTCGTCCTCTTTCTTTTCGAGTCTGATGACCTGAACGCCGGCTTTCTCGTACTTGGCGATCTTTTCTGTATTATCCGAGCAGGTAGCGATGATCGTAGGTATCCTGTCGGCAGTTTTTACGACGTTGAAATCAAGTGGAGTACGAAGATTCGTGTCGCAGATTATCCTTACCGGATCTCTGCCGTTTTCGAGTCTGTAGTTGAGCATAGGATTATCAGCGAGAACAGTTCCCACACCGACCATTACAGCGGAGTGTCTGAGTCTTTCGGTCTGTACCTGCTGACGTGCTTCCGTACCTGTTATCCATTTGGAATTTCCTGTATAG
>CADBQF010000026.1 GCA_902796705.1 Ruminococcus flavefaciens | reverse complement strand
ATACTGCTGCAAAAGCACCGGTATTATCATGTGCTTTGCTTGATAGCGTTGAGGATATCCTCGTTCCAGTTCATGGAGATACGGTCGAGGAGGCCGAAGCTCGACTCGCCTGAACGCTTGTTGTTATCCCAGACGAAGCACGGTATACCGCAGTTTCCGGCTTCGGTGAGGTAGAAGCTGTAATATTCCGCACGGGTGGCGGCAGGAGCTTTGTTCACGCAGCCGAATTCGTCGATTATTACGGGAATTCCCTTATCGATGAATTTCTGTTTTATCTCGGCAAATTTAGCTTTAAGCTCTGATTTCCCGGCTTCGGTGAAGTCTGTTTCCATGCCCTCGGAGAATTTCCACGGAGCGTAATAGTGGATCGCAACGACGAGGTTCTTATCCGACGGAACGACGATATCATTCAGAGCGGCCGTTTCAGCGGAAGCACCGTATGTCGGTATTATAAGAGTACGTTCAGCATTTTTGCCGCCTGTACTGCGGACGGTATTGATGAAATCCTGTGCGTATTTGTTGACAACGGCACGTTCTTCGGGAGTGCCGCCTGTCCATTCTTTTTCGCTTCCGACAGTTCTCGGCTCGTTCATGCCCTCAAAGAGGAGGTTATCGCCGTAGTCAGCGAAACATTCTGCGATCTGTTTCCATATGCTGCAAAGCTTGTTGCTGTTGGCTGCATATTCTCCGGCGACCGGTCTGAACCAAGTGTAGTCGTCGTGGTGCATATTGAGAATGACGATCATATCGTTATTATAGGCGTAGTCAACGACTTCCTTTACACGGGCGAGCCAGTCGGCATCTATCGTGTCGCCGTTCATATGCTCGCCCCATGTTACAGGTATACGGATAGCATTGAAACCGGCATTTTTGACATTATTGATAAGTTCGGGAGTTGTTTTAGGATTGCCCCATGCAGTTTCGGCATCGGCTGAATAATCCGAATAGTTATAGCTTTCGAGCGTATTTCCGAGGTTCCAGCCGACGTTTATGCTGCCAACGATCTCGGAAGCCGACCTGAATCCGGCAGAGCTTTCCGGCTGCTGTTCTTCTGTTTTATCTCCGGCGGTATCAGGGACACTGACAGTTCCGCCGCCGTAGCTGTAGCGGACTTTTACTGAATCGAGTTTTATCTCCGGTTGATCGCTCCACCAGTATCCAAGCATGATCTCACCGTCCTTTGCTGCATATATTTTAGCCTGATCCGGTACGAACCATGTCAGCTCCAGTGACGAGCTGTCGGTAAATACCGCAGTATCCGGGGACATATGATCTCCGGCAGAAGAGGAGTAACCGAAAGCACCTGTGAATTTTCCCAATGCACCGCCGGAGCTGATATTGAAAGTCACAGCCTGTGGTACGCCGCCTTCCGGAATGATATCGGAAGTGTCCACACGAATGATATTATCTTCGTCTGAATAAGCCACGGAGCTTCCCACGTCCTTTGATACCGTTTCATCGACCGGTATATCACGGGTGCGTGTGTAGCTGCACACGACTTCCGCCACACGCAGGCTCGTGCAGCCGCCCCACCAGTAGCCGAAAAGGACTTCGCCTTCGGGGGATATATAATTCTTTATATCTCCCGGAACTTCCCATGTAATCTCGCCGTAAGCTCCCTGAGTGGGTGCTGTGAAGTCCGGACACTGATACCAGCCGTCCGTTCCGGCGGGGCAGTCCTCGCTGACAGATATTCCGCAGCCGCCCTTGAAAGTGCCTATATCTGCCGAATCTGCGGAGTATATAACGAATGTGAACGAATTTATAACGTCGCCCTCTGATATGAAGTCAGCAAGTGATAATTTCATGGTATTGCTGCCCTCTTCACGTCCGATGATCCTTTCAGCAGCGATCTGAGTCGAGCAGTCAGCCGTGAGAGTCTCTATCGGGCTGATATGTTCGGTAACGGGTTCAGTTTCAGGCTCATCGGGGATATATTCCTCGCTGCTGTTTGTACCGGCAGGCGAGGTGGGACGTGAAGTCTGCGTATAAGGCGAGCTTCCGTCGTCTTTATTGTTACGGCATGAAACGGCAGCCAAGGCAAAAGCGGCTGCCGATATGACTGCCATAAGTTCCTTTTTCATAAACAGAGTCCTTTCTCCGGCAGTCACTTTCGTACAGCAAACGGCTGTTCGTCTGCCGGCACATTGCAGATATAGGTTTGCAGGTGTGCGGAGCATCGGATCATTTTTCAGCCAGCGTCATAAATTTCAGCCGGCTCTGAAAATGCTTTCCGGTGTTTTGCCGGTAATGCTCATAGGAGAATACAACTATCACTTATATTATAACACGTTTTTATACTGATTTCAAGTGTTTTTATGAAGCTCAGTCAGTTTTGCGGCAAGTTTGCATTGAGTGTCCGTCCGGGCGTATACAGCATATAATGAAGTGTACCCTGTTTCAGACTGCAAGTGCAGTTCCGGAAAGGTAAGGGGTGATGCTCTTTGAAGAACTGTATTGCCTCTATGCCCTCATACACTTATGTAGTCAAGGGAGGAAAGCTCCTTCGTGCAAGAGGGTATCACTGTGAGATCATCAGAAATGAAAAGACATCAGAGAGCGGCTGCGGATATTCTCTCCTGATAAGCGGAGACTGCCGCAAAGCAGCCGCTGTTCTTGAAAATTACGGCATACCTTTCTCTATTACGGGGAACAGCTATGCGTGATGCTGTAATAAATTTCGACAACGCCGCAACGACTTATCCGAAGCCGGCATCTGTCAGGAGAGCGGCATTCCTTGCTTCATCACAGCTCGGCGGAAATGCAGGCAGGGGCGGTCACGTCCTTGCCATGAGAAGCTCGCAGGCTGTATATTCCGCCCGTGAGACGATAGCCGGATTTTTCGGTGCAGAGCCGGAGAACGTCGTTTTTACGCTCAACTGCACCCATGCACTCAATCTTGCAATACACGGCGTGATGCACGGCGGAGGCCATATCATCATAAGCAGCATGGAGCATAATTCGGCTGCACGTCCGGCAGTTTCGCTCGCTCTTGAAAAGAAGATATCGCTGTCTGTTGCCGATGTGACGGCAGACAGCAGCGAGACAGCCGAAAATTTCCGCTCACTCATGCGGCACGACACAAAAGCTGTCGTATGCACGATAGCAAGCAACGTGACCGGTCAGATACTTCCGTATAAGGAGATAGCCGGACTCTGCCGTGAGCGTGGGATATGCTTCATAGCAGACGGAGCTCAGGCGTGCGGCATTCTTGATATAAAAATGTCTGACGGGATAAATATACTCTGTACGGCAGGTCACAAGGGACTCTACGGCACAGCCGGAACAGGTCTGCTCATCTCGGACGGAAAGTATAAGCTCTATCCGCATATACAGGGCGGTACGGGAAGTGCTTCTTCGGATCTTCGCCAGCCGCTGCTTCTCCCTGAAGCACTGGAGAGCGGTACGCTCAATATACCGGGGATAATGGCTCTGAAAGCCGGTGCGGAGTTTGTCGCTTCAAAAGGCACGGACAATATCTTCCGCCACGAGGAGCGGATATGCCGGCGGTTCATTTCAGAGCTTTCCGGCAGGGAGGATATAAAGATATACCGCACTCCCGGTGCGGAGTATGTCCCGATAGTCTCCTTTACGGCAGGTGATATGCTCCCGGAGCGGACGGCTGCGGTGCTTTCCGGATACGGCTACTGCCTTCGTGCGGGATTCCACTGTGCAGCTCTCGCTCACAGGACTCTCGGTACGAAAAACGGCACTGTCCGCTTCTCTCCGTCGGTGTTCAGCCGTGAGGAAGATGCCGTCAGGCTCGCAGAACTTCTCAGAAATGTGACAGTTTAAGAAAAATCGCAAAAAAAGTATTGAAATTATCTGAATTTGTGGTACAATAATATATAAGGACTGCACTGCAGTGACCGGGGGCTTTCTGCCCTCGTACATATATAACGGTGAGAGCCGGAAAGCCTGAGCCTCACTGTTTGTTTCTTGTAGAACGAAAAAAGCGAAAGGAGAGTGAGCATATGTCCTTCCATGATATCAAAGATGCACTCTTCAGTATACTAAGTACGCTTGAAATAATAGATATATTCGATATTGCCTTCCTTGCGTACATAATTTATCTGCTCCTGAAACTTATCCGTGAGACAAGAGCAGGACAGCTCGTAAAAGGTATCCTCCTCCTCGTGGGCGGATATTTTGTCTGTAAATTCCTGAAACTTAAAATAATGGCATATATCCTCGAACAGGCACTCAGCGTCGGACTTGTCTCGATGATAGTCCTCTTCCAGCCAGAACTGCGGCGTGCTTTGGAAAAATTCGGCCGTACACAGTTCGGCATTCGCTTTCTCGGTATCGGTCAGGCTTCGGACGAGCTGACGAGCAAGTGGGAGAATGCGATAGAGGCTATATGCGATTCGTGCGTCGAGCTTTCGGCATCTTTCACAGGAGCTTTGATCGTCTGTGAGCGTCAGGTAAGACTCGGTGAACAGATCGAGACAGGAACTATCATGAATGCCACTCCGAGCAAGGAGGTCTTCGGCAATATATTCTATCCGAAAACTCCCCTCCATGACGGTGCTGTCATCATGAGGGACGGCATTATACTTGCCGCCGCCTGCTTCCTCCCGAAACCGCAGAACGACGCTATTATCAATAAAAAGCTCGGTTCACGCCACCGTGCAGCCATTGGTATGAGCGAAAACTCCGATGCTGTCATAATCGTCGTATCGGAGGAGACCGGTCAGATCTCTGTTGCCATGAACGGCGTGCTTACAAGAGATTATACCCGTGAAAAGCTCCGCTCGCTCCTCCACAGGGAGATAATCGAGGAGAAACAGGATATCTCGATACCCGGCAAGATACAGCGTTCCTCACGCAGCAAAAGGAGGAAAAATGACAAATGATCGGTACGAAGAAAATGAAAAAGGTACTGGGCAAGGACGGTCAGAATAATTTCTCCCTTGCGATATACTCGGTCATAATAGCCGTTTTTACATGGTTCGTCATTTCAATGTCGCTCTATCCGTCAGCCAAGACGACCGTAACTGACGTTCCGCTGGAGATCAACCTCAGCGGCACTTCAACGAACGATCAGGGACTCAGCATAATTTCATGCAATGTCAGCACGGTCAAGGTAAAACTCATGGCGAGCCGTACTCAGATAAGAAATATCGACAGCAGCACCCTTGTGGCTTATGTCGATACGGACAGCGTTTCAACTGTCGGTCAGAGATCGCTCCCTATAAAGGTGAAGAGTACGAACGGCACGGATTTCGAGCTGGAAGGCGTTTCGCCCGCATCGGCTGTGATAGTCTTCGACAAGCTCGAAACAAAGCAGTTCCCCATAAATCCGAAAGTCCCGAATATCACCTACGAAAAGGACAAGACCGTTGACAGCAGCGAATTCACCTGCGATCCGGATTATATCGAAGTCACAGGCCCGTCAGCACAGCTTGCAAAGATATCGTCTGTCTATGCAGTGTCCGACAGAGATATGAAGCTCGATTCTTCTTTTGCTCTCAAGAGCGACAGGGTACAGCTCCTCATGGACGACGGAACGGAACTCGATACGGAATCATTCAAGTTCAATACAACGAACTTCATGATAAATATCCCCGTCCTCACACAGAAGACAGTCGGCCTGACAGTCAAGATAGTCGGAGCTCCCGATAATTTTGATACGAGCAGCATAAAATTCGACCTTTCCGCCGACTCGATCACGCTTGCAACGAAGAACAGTCAGGGAAGCATACCCGACGAACTCGATATAGCAAAGATACTCCTCAGCGATATCCGTCCCGATTATTCAAAGACGTTCGATATCACCTCCGTTCTGGAGACACAGAACTGCATCAACCTGTCAGATGTGCAGAATGTCACTGTATCGGTAGACGGAGAGGGACTTGCAGTCAAAACGCTCGTGATCGACAACAGCCGTATGACTATATCGAATCTGCCGAGCGATAATGCGGATTATTCTATCATAACTCCAAGCCTGACGATAGATGTAGTAGGCCCTGCTGATGTCGTGAATGAGGTGACAGCGAACGATATCATCGCTGACGTGAACCTGCTCAATGCTTCTATCTCAGAAGATCAGTTCACTTACGATATGACATTCTCATGTCCTAAATATAAGAACATATGGGCTGCCTCAAACTGGAAAGTCTCTATCCAGCGTACAGAAAGATCGACCGAAGCCCCTACAGCCGCAACCTCAAACTAACAGGAAATAAAATATAAACCCGGTACTCATAAAGAAGTTTATGTCTTCTATTGGGGAAAACCCTTTTGAAAAAGGGTTCTTCCCCAAACCCCTTTCCTAAAACTT
>CADBQF010000025.1 GCA_902796705.1 Ruminococcus flavefaciens | reverse complement strand
TCAGCAGTACAAGGAAGGTACTCAGGGATATGCAACAGTTTCCGGCCCGTATGTATATGAGGGCGATCCGAGCGGAAATACTCTCTACGCAAGAATAAAGTTCGAGGACGGACGTGCTATCCAGCCGACAGGCCAGAGCGAACACCGTGACGAGGTACAGTTCAGGATATCTATCCCGGCCGCTATCGACGGCAAGTCAACAAAGGGTGCATGGGATCCCACGAACGACTGGTCATACCTCGGCGGAATCTCATCTGACAAGGACCTCAAGAAGGAAGAGTCACTCAATGAGAATATGCCTATGTACGTAAACGGCGTTCTCGTATGGGGTACTGAACCGGACGGAACAAAGGCTTCCGGCTCTGAGTATGTATTCACAAGAAACGGCGGCTCTTCACCTGATCCGACACAGCCTTCGAGCGGAGGAAGCGACAAGGCAACTCTCTGGGGCGATGCTAACTGCGACGGCACAGTCGATATCTCTGACGCTGTACTCATCATGCAGAGCCAGGCAAACCCGGAGAAATACGTTCTTTCAAAGCAGGGTGCATTGAACGCTGACTGCGTGGACAACCCGAAGGGCGTAACTTCAACTGATGCTCTTGCTATCCAGATGGTCGAGGCAAAGACTCTCAAGCAGACAGATCTCCCGACGACATCTGATGTCATCAGTTCGCTCCAGAAGTAATTGATTTAATGCTTTTTCAGGACAAAAAATCACTTGCTATTGGTAAAACAAAAACTTATTAATAAACAGTTCACAAAGGGAGACTCGTCTCCCTTTTGTGTTAAGCTCTGTTTGTGTGAAATGTACAAATCAGATAAGCTGTAATTAGGAAAATAAACGAATTTCTGAAAAGCTATTTACTTTTTTTTTTGGATATAATATAATAAGATTGGTAAGAAAAAGGGCATGGTGCAAGTCTTGAAAAAGACACCCGCTTACCTCATAAATAACGGTATAACCGCAATGTATGCACTGGCATTGCGTTATAAATTAAATCACTTTTTAATTTTTACAGGGAGGGTAAAAAAATGCACAAGACAATTGGTAAAAAAATTGCCGGTGGATTTATGGCAGCAGCTATGTCTGTTGCAGCAGCAGCTTCTACACTCGCTCCTATGAGTGCTTTTGCTGGACAGCAGCTCGGACAGACTGACTTCGATGCTGGCGTAGGTCTTCCGTGGCACACCTGCGAAACAAACCCCGCTAAGCAGACTTTCGAGATCGCTGACGGTACTTACAACGTAACTATCGTCAACAACGACGGTCCTGAGTCAAGATGGGACCTTCAGCTCCGTCACAGAGGACTGAAGATCGAGTCCGGTCATAAGTATCACGTTCACTGGGAAGTTGACGCTTCTACAGCCGGCCAGATGTACACAAAGATCGGTAACTACAGCGGTAAGGTCGAGGTTTGGCACAACAACTGTACAGGTCAGAGCGACTTCGGTTCCACATGGGACTGCGTAAAGATCGATGCCGGCAAGAATGAATTCGATGTAGAATTTACTGCAAACGAGACTGTTGAAGTTGCTGAGTGGGCATTCCACTACGGCGGCAAGGGCGAGCACCAGCCTGTTGACTGTTTCCCGAACAAGACAGTCCTCAAGTTCGATAACCTTTCACTCGAAGATCTCACTTCTGATGCAAACGACTACGACATCACAAACGAAATGGGTGTTGTAAGACCTGAGAGCAACGTTCGTCTCAACCAGGTAGGTTACTTCCCGAAGCTCGAAAAGAAGGCTTCTTATGTAACTGATGCTTCTTCACCGCTCGATTACGAGATCCGTGACAAGTCCGGCAAGGTTGTACACACAGGCACAACAAAGGTATTCGGTGCTGATCCTGATTCAGGTACAGGTAAAACTGAGGGCGTTAAGGTCGGCGATGAGACAGTTCAGAGACTCAAGGATTCCGGTGCTAACGTTCATATCATCGACTTCACAGATTTCGAGACTCCCGGTGAGTACACTATCTTTGTAAAGGATACTGTAGGCGTTTCAGGCACACAGGTTCTCCTCAACAAGGGTGCTAACGATACAAAGATGAGCGGAGACAAGGTTATGTGGACCAATCCGCAGACTAAAAAAGAATACGTAATGAACGAGAGCCATGTCTTCAGAATAGATGAGAACATCTATGACAACCAGCTCCTCAAGGATTCTATGAACTACTTCTATCAGAACCGTTCAGGTGTTCCGATAGAGGCAAAGTACATCACATCCGGCGATGCTTCCACACTTTCACACTCTAAGTACGGTCACAACCCGGATATGGCTTATGTACAGACCAAGTGGGTAAAGTCCTACGCTGGTGACTTCTCAGACGGTGAAAAGTCCAAGCAGATCGACGGTACAGGCGGCTGGTACGATGCCGGTGACCACGGTAAGTACGTTGTTAACGGCGGTATCTCTGTATGGACTCTCCAGAACGCTTACGAGCTTACAAAGAAGAACAAGACAGACGCTAAGTGGACAGACGGCACAATTGCTATCCCTGAGAACGGCGACAGCAATCCTGATATCCTTGACGAAGCAAGATTCGAGCTTGAGTGGATGTTCAAGATGATCGATTCTGACGGATTCGTTTACCACAAGCTCCACGACCACAAGTGGACAGGTCTTGCTACACATTCATGGGACTACGATAAGGCAGTAATGGACAACGGCGAAAAGGGCTGGGGTACAGTTCGTATCGTTAAGCCTCCGACGTATGCTGCTACATTCAACATGATCGCTTGTGCTGCACAGGCTTCACGTCTCTGGGAAGGTATCGATGATTCATTCGCTAAGGAGTGCCTCGATAACGCAGAGAAGAGCTGGAAGGCTATCATCGCTAAGGAGTCCAAGTGGAACATCGCAGAGGGAAGCTCTGACACAGATCCTTACTTCGCTCCTCTCGATCAGGCTATCGGCGGCGGTGCTTACGGTGATACATACGTAGGCGACGATGCTTACTGGGCTGCTTGTGAGCTTTACTCAACAACCGGTAAGTCTGAATACTATGACTTCCTTTCCAAGTACAAGAACCCGAACGATAAGTCCGGCAACGATAAGGCATTCTCAATGACAACAAACCTCGGCGGCGGTGAGAACAACGGCTCATTCAGCTCATTCAACTGGGGTTGTACATCAGGCCTCGGAACACTCTCACTCTACCTCAGCAAGAACACATCTGCTGCTGACAAGGCTGCTATCGAGAAGTCTATCACAGCCGCTGCTGACACATATCTCGCAGAGATGGAGAAGCAGGGTATGGGTATCCCGTATCACGGTGCTACATTCGAGGACGGCGTAAACATCGGTGCTGGTATCAAGGTAACAGGTTATGAGTGGGGTTCAAACTCATTCGTTGTAAACAACGCTATCGTTATGGCTTACGCTTATGACATAGATCACGCAAATACTAAGTACATCAACGGTGCTGCTGAGGCTATGGACTACCTCTTCGGACGTAACGGTCTTGGATTCTCTTACGTATCAGGCTATGGTGACAAGTTCCTTGAGTGGCCGCACCACAGATTCTGGTCCAACGGAATCGATCCTACATTCCCGAAGGCTCCTTCAGGAGTTCTCTCCGGCGGTCCTGGTGCAGGTATGCAGGATCCGTACATCGGCGGTCTCGGATACAAGAGAGGTACTCTCGCAAACCAGAAGTGCTACGTTGATAATGCAGAGTCATGGTCAACAAACGAGGTTACTATCAACTGGAACTCACCGCTCGTATGGATGACAAACTTCATGATCGACGAAGCTAACAACGTTGGCGATCCTGTTCCTACAGATCCTACAGGCGATACACTCTACGGCGACGCTAACTGCGACGGCACAGTAGATATCTCAGACGCTGTTCTCATCATGCAGAACCAGGCTAACCCTGAGAAGTACGTTATCTCCAAGCAGGGACTCATCAACGCTGACTGCGTAGACAATCCGAAGGGTGTTACAGCTACTGATGCTCTGGCTATCCAGATGATCGAAGCTAAGACATTCACACAGGATAAGCTTCCTGTAACTTCTGATTACATTCAGTCTCTCCAGGGCTGATAATTAAATAGCTCGAACGATTAAGGATAGGACACTTCGGTGTCCTATCTTTTTGATTTTTTTCTTTCAAAATTGCGTTTTGCCCCTTGACACGGCTCTTTTTATGTGCTATAATAAATGTACCTCGTTTGGGGTGCATTTTTTTGTCCCGTCCGAGGGAGGCAAACAACCTACCTCTGCCCGCCAGAGGAAGTAAATTTTCAGGAGGTGCCGATATGAGAGTAAAGGTTACTTTAGCTTGTACAGAATGCAAGCAGCGAAACTACGTTTCCAAGAAGAATAAGAAGAATGACCCTGACAGAATCGAAATGATGAAACATTGCAAGTTCTGCCGCAAGCATACTCTTCACAAGGAAACTAAGTGATCGGAAGGAGTATTTCTATGGCTAAGGATACAACTTCAGAAAAGAAGAAGTCCGACACTAAAGCCGCCGATAAAAAATCAGAAAAGAAATCTTCCGAGAAGAAGTCTTCTGATAAAAAAGGTTCCGATAAAAAAGGATCCGAGAAAAAAGAGCGTGGCAAAGTCGGAAAATGGTTCCACGATCTCAAAACTGAATTCAAGAAAGTCGTTTGGCCTTCAAAGCAGACCGTCCTCACCAACACTTCTGTCGTTGTGGGAGTTGTCGCTCTGTCAGCCGCACTCGTCGGATTGCTCGACACTGGCTTCCTTGCTGTCTTGAGATTCATCTACAAGTGAGCCTGAAGGAAATCTAAGGAGGATTATTATGTCAGAAGCAGCAAGATGGTATGTCGTACACACTTATTCCGGCTATGAGAACAAAGTTGCTCAGAATATCGAAAAGGTAGTCGAAAACCGTAAGCTTCATGATCTTATCCAGGAAGTTAGAGTTCCTACCGAAACGGTGACTGAGATCACCGACGGAAAAACCAAGGATATAGAACGCAAGACCTACCCCGGCTACGTTCTTATCAAAATGATCGTTACTGATGATTCATGGTACGTCGTAAGAAATACAAGAGGCTGCACAGGTTTCGTCGGCCCTGCTTCAGAACCTACCCCTCTCTCTGAGGAGGAAGTAAAGAAGCTCTTCGGCATCGACGTTTCTTCTGTCGAGGTAAACTTCAAGCCCGGCGACAGAGTGCGTATCTCCGGTACTGCTATGGACGGATTTATCGGTATAGTTCAGAACATCAACATCGACGACCGTTCTGTAGACCTTCTCGTTTCAATGTTCGGTCGTGAAACTCCTACTACTCTGCCTATCAGTCAGGTAGTCACTGTAGAGGACTAAAGCAAGGTCAAAAGAAGTCCGCAGAGACTTCAGTGGGAGAGGTAAAATAATTCTTGCCTCGCCATTTACCACATTTATGGAGGTGCGAATTCATGGCACAGAAAGTAGTTGGCTA
>CADBQF010000024.1 GCA_902796705.1 Ruminococcus flavefaciens | reverse complement strand
GTGCTTTAAGTTTCCGTAGAATATGAAGTCTCCGTCTGCGGGGCATTTTCCCTCTGCTGAGAGAAGGAATGCAGCAGCGTCAAGGTCAAAAGCTGCACCGGAATCAAAAGCATTTACGTCCCAGCCCAGACCTACCATTATGTTATTGAGTCCGGGATTGCTCTTTGTGAGATCGATCTTCTGTCCTTTGGATAAATTGATTGGCATGGTGATTACCTCCGTTTTTTATAGATTTACGCAGCCGGCACGCAATGCACCGGTCTGCGGTGGATTTTCAGTTATATGTCACTTTGCGTTAGGCATACTGTACTTCTGGTTGAACTCGTCCTTGATGACCTGGAGTCTTGCCTGATCCTCGACACGCTTCTTTCTTGCGTCGTCCTGGATACGCTTTGTCTCCTCGATACCGTCCATGATAGTCTTCCAGCTCTTTTCGAGAGTTTCGATCTGGATAGAGCTTCCGGAAGCAAGACGGGCAGTGAGCTTGGACTGTTCTGCTGTATTCTGGGCATTTCTGAGGATCATCTCGTTTGTCTTCTCGTCGAGAGCGGACATAGCCTCTGCCTGTATCCTCTGACGCTTGAGCATGATAGCCTGAGCGAGTGCCTGCTTGAATACAGGGAGAGTTACGATGAATGCAGAGTTGATCTTTCTTACAAGGTTCATATTGCTGTAAGCCATAGTCTTTATCATCGGAACTGACTGGATAGCGACGCTCTCTGCTGTACGGAGATCCTGAGTTCTCTGTTCGAGCATAGCGAGAGCCTGTTCGAGGTTGGTTATCTCGAACTGGATAGAGCGGTCGCCTGTCTCCTCCATGTCTTTTCTTCTCTGTTCGAGGTAAGTCTCGATCTCCTTGCAGCCCTGTTCGCCGGCGAGGATATATTTTACGAGCTTGTGGTAGTACTCAACGTTGGCGTTGAACATCTGGTCGAGATTTCTGTTTGACTGCTTGATCTCGTCCTCATATTTGCGGAGCTGAACGTAGATCTTGTCTACTTCCTCGCCCATTGTGTGGTACTTTGCGAGTATCTTGTCGAGCTGCTTGCGGAGGTTTCCGAAGAGCTTGCTGAACAGGCCGGGGTTCTCCTTGATCTCGTCGATATCGAACTTATCCATTATCTTGGCGAGAGTCTGGAGCATCTGGCTGGATTCATCGATCTGAGCCATGCTCATGCTGTTGAGAACGACATCAGATGCCTTTGATATCTCGTTTGCTGCTTCAGCACCGAAAGTAACGATGCTGTTGAGATCATCTATAGCTATAGTGCTGACGAGAGCATCTACTTCAGCCGAATTGACGAGTTCCGCACTCATCTTTTTTCTGTCCTCGACGATATCGTACTGCTGTACTACCTCGATCTGAGTATCTTCAGCAGCCGGAGAAGCTGTCTCGGTAACTGTCGGATCTTCCTGTGGTTTAGCTTTTGAAAAATCAAGTCCCATTTTTAAACACCTCTTCTGAATAATTTGTCCCGCCATGAACGTGGAGCGTTCAGCGGTCTGGGTGATATACGTGAAAAATCAGGCGGTCTGAGATCGTAGAGATACTCACCGATCTGATGTTCACTTACGATTGGATAGGAATAGTAGTTTTCGACGTTGCTGTAGCCTGTTGGTATGAAGAACAGAACATCGAAACCCGCAAGGCTGCAAAACTCAAGGATTATAGCGTCCGAGAGCGTTATCGCTGCCTCGCTCGTGTTAAGATATATTATCTTCGGGTTCTTCTTGGTGAAGTCGAAGTTCTGGATCTTTCGTTCGATATCCTTTTCGAGATTGAGTATCTCTGCAACTATCGCATATTCGACTCCCGTCTGGAAAGTACCCTTGATTATCTTGCTGTTTATGAGTGCCTGGAGCTTATCGAGGATATACTCCTGCACGTCCTCACGGAGTATCTTGTAGGGATAATTCCTGTGATTCTTGATAGCGTTCCTGTCGAGCCTGCCGTTTTTGAGGAACTGAGTCGCAAACGGCTTCATCGGGTTCTCTCTCGGCTGCGAGCAGGAGCGTCTTGCACCGTCGAGAAGCAGGGCTTCGTTCGTCATAAGGTGCTTGATGAACTGCCAGTAAGCCTTGGCATCACGGTTCTTTACGCCGGATACCTTCGAGAATATGACAGGGACTTTTACCTCGTCATTGTCCGTCATGAAGTTCGGGCGGTATTTGAGTTCCTGATCCCAGTAGATGTCTATCTCCTCAAACGTCGTTTCGAGAACTATCGCAGAAGCCTTGGAATACTGCCTGTTTCGGTACATACCGGTATCCTGGTACATGAGAGTATCGAGGTCACGCTCAGCGTGATAAGCGGAAGTACCTGCACGCACAGCGAATCCCTCTCCGGGGAATGCCGGGAGATCGACAGCATCGTCGAACTTGTAGTCCTTCAGCTCGTCGTCACGAAGCACGCACGGCTTTGAAGGATCGGGATTTATGATGAGAACGTCCGTCGGCAGCTTCGAGAGGAATCTCAGGAAGAGAGCCTCGTTATCGTTCTGGCATCTGCCGAAGTATATGAAGCACGCAACTCTGTCCGGCTTCCAGCCTGCAAAGAGCGGCATCTCCCATTTTTTTATCCAGCTAAGGATAATAACGGCTATGTTCACGAGCTTGTTGACCTTCATGCCTGGTTCTTTCGATTTTTCGAGCATGAGGCTTGAGAACTCGTACTTCATGAGCCTTTGCAGTCCGCTGTCGTATGAGAAGCCGATATTCTTCGAGAGATCAGCGACAGCGTCCTCATAGGAAGCGTAATTTCCCCAGCGGATACCGTTTAAGTCCTCAAATCCGGGGGCTTTGAGTTCATTTTCGACGATGACGACTTTCCGGTCGTCAGCCGAAGCCTCTGATTTGAGCTGCATCAGGTCGCTGACGTAGGTTGAGCGGTCGGGAGCTCCGGTGACTCTGTAGAAGACGGTATTGAACGTATTCTCGCCGCAGCCACGCTCCGAGAATTTTATGACCGCATCAGCGAAACCGCTGCCCCTTGCCCACGAGTTCCTTACGACCTGATAAACGGGCTTCGGGCCTAAAGCTCTGTCCTGTGAGGCTTTTGCGGCAGCTTCCTGCCTCAATGATTTCAGTGAAAAGCCGGGCGGGAACTTAGTTCCGTCGGCAGCATCTATCCTGTCGGAGAGTTCCGACGAAGGATCGAGTTTGAGATATCCCTCATCGCCGTCAGGCTGGACTAAGATGACATCGCAGCCGGCTTTTGAGAGTACAGATATCAAAAGCAATTCATAATGTGACACAGTACCGCAGTACATTATCTTAGGAACATCTTTCTGTCCGAGGCGGCTCGTTATCCTCTCGAACTTATAGTACAGCCAGCACATGAACTTGACGTATGCGTTTTTGAGCATATTCTCATTTTTGCCCTCACGCTGGAGTTTTGCGAGGACATCAAAGACTGCACCTGCAACAGCAGCAAGCTGTGCATCGTTCATGCGTGGGAGCCATTTTCTGATGCTCTGGGTGATAAAGGGCTTTGTCATCGAAAAGGCATCGCCCATTATCTCATAATAGTAAGAAAGATTGTTCTGATCTGCATTTGGTATCTTGCCGTCTATAATGACACCGTTTTTTCCGGCACATTCGTAATACTTCACGAGGAAACTCTGTATCTTCTGGTTATAGGCATTAATACGGCAGAAGTAGACGTACTCTCCGCCTCTTGCCGTAAGATCGGTGAAAAAAGCGTCAGGCGAAGAAGGTTTTTTATGCTGGAACAATCCCCTGTCACCTCCTGATCTTATTCTCTGCAAATCCGAATACACAGCCGACGATACCGCCGACTATGTGTGCAAGGTTTGATATATTATCTTTGAGGAAAATACCGTCGTAGACCTGCTGACCGATGTAGATGACCGCAACGAGAATGAAAGTGAGCGGTATCTTTCCCTCTTTCACGCCTGTGAACGACGAGAGCAGAATGAATGCAAAGACTATTCCGCTCGCACCGAGGAGTGCGACGTGCGGGAAGAAGATGAAATTCACCAGTCCCGTAACGAGAGCCGTCACGACCATGACAAGAGCGATATCGCCCTTTCCGTACTTTTCTTCAAGGAGCGGGCCGAGTATCAGCAGGAGCGTCATATTCCCGAAGAAGTGGCTCCAGTTGGCGTGGCCGCAGGCGTGACCGAAGAATCTCAGGTACGTCAGCGGATTGAGCAGCGACGAGCGGTAGACGCTGAAAAACAGCTCATTCGTCCTGCCGTGTGTAAGTATATTCAATAAGAGCGATACCAGACATACAGCGGAAAAACCGAGTATGACCGGCGAATTTATAACTATTTTTCCTTTTGATTTATCAGCCATGTTTTTCACCCTCCTGAAACACGCAGATATATAACGATTGAAATTGTCTCTTTATATAAGAATGATAATTTTATCCTACCTTATAATTATACCAATTGCACAGAAACTTGTCAATGATTTTGTGTAGCCGGAAATCCACTTTGTTTAATATATATAAATAACGCTGTTAGTTTTGGGTATAACTAACAATTGATATCCATAGCGGAGGAGAAAAAGACCGGCATTCCATTTACATCGGGCGGAGAATGTGCTATATTAAGTATATACAGCATCGATAAGGAGATATTTATGATAGAGTACATTCACGAGCCGACCGATCTGCAATGCGGTCAGGCTGTTCTTGCTATGGTCACGGGAAGGAGCGTTGACGAGATCGTCGCCATGCTCGGCAACGACAGGGAGACTACCCTCCGTGAGATGAAAGATACGTTCCGGAAGCTTGGTGTCGGCATCTCCGACGAGCGTATCCCGGTGACGGAAAAGTCACAGCTCCCGGAGATATGCCTGCTCAGCCTCGAAACGCCACGCTGCTGGCACTGGTCGCTCTACGCATACGGGACTTTCTACGATCCCGAACACGGAGTCATGGACGATTTCCCTGTCTCGGCAAGGAGATATTACTGGGAGCTTACATTGCAGTGATTATACATATAGTAGATCATGTTCCCGGCAGGACGGTTCTGCGAAAGATCAGGAGTTTTTTCTGTATTGTAAGTTGTTTTTACACTGCCCGAAAAAAAAAAAATTAATGCCTCCTGCCTTGCTCCTCTTGACTTTTAAGATAACAAATTGTATAATATTTGTAAAAAACATAGTTTTATCTTAATAAAAGGAGGTATTTTTATGAAAAAGAACAAGATCATCTCAGCTCTAATTTCAGCGGTAATGATCGGCAGTACGGCTGCGGCTCTTCCTGCCGGTGCTGAATTCTTTACCGGGACAGAAGCAGGCATACAGAATAGCTTCCCCGGACGTACCGCTTACGGCCCGATAGAGGCATACACCTCTATGCCCGGAAACGACCTCGTACTCCTGGAAACAGCCGATCTCCCGGAAGAATACAGCTTTGAGAGCTATGACATCGTGGTACTGAAAAAAAGACCTGACTCTATTTTAATAACCCCCGCAGAAGGTGCTGACCTTTCCGCTTACAACGACAGGATAAAGGCGGTAGACAGCGAGCTTGCCGTGACAATTAAGAAGAACGGCATCTGCGAGATCACCAAAGAGACCGAGCCGGAAGCCGGAAAAGACCAGATCTCCGTTTCAACTGCACAGGCTGTCTATGAGATCGTGAAGGACGATGTGAC
Organism: Ruminococcus flavefaciens; assembly: GCA_902796705.1. Lineage (GTDB taxonomy): Bacteria > Bacillota > Clostridia > Oscillospirales > Ruminococcaceae > Ruminococcus > Ruminococcus flavefaciens_W. The sequence continues at coordinate 433 of CADBQF010000024.1, read as the reverse complement.
GGAATTCACCTATTCTGCCGGGAATTTCTACGGAAAGACCGACGTGACGGCTTTCAATCTCTTCACACATAAGACAGACGAAACAAATGAGGAATTATTCAGCAGAGTCGATGCCTACCTTGCCGATAATTACAGCGGTATCACGGCTGCGGCTTACGCAAAGGGCGAGATGACTCCGCTCGGAACTGCACTTGCATATGATTCAGTGATACTCACCTATCCGGAGGGAACTACTGTTGCCGAAAAGATAGCTGTAACAGAAGCACTCTATAAGAATACCAGTGCAGTTATGAAACAGTCATCTCAGGAAGCAAGCGTCGTTTCAGGCGGTACTAAGTTTGATTTTTGCGGACTTGTTCCGGGAGATGCTAATTTCGACGGTGTGACGGATATAGCCGATGCCGTCCTCATTCAGCAGTATCTCGCAAATCCG
>CADBQF010000023.1 GCA_902796705.1 Ruminococcus flavefaciens | reverse complement strand
GGAGAACAGTCATTCATCGCAATAGCGATATATTTTGCCATACTCAGACTGCGTCCGTCACCGTTCTGCATACTTGACGAGATAGATGCGGCACTTGATGAGGTAAACGTCCGCAGGTACGCTCAATATCTGAAAAACTTCACTGATACCACACAGTTCGTACTCGTTACGCACAGAAGAAGTGCAATGGAAGAGGCGAATGTCCTCTACGGCGTAACGATGCAGGAGGACGGTATCTCCAAGCTGCTGAGAATGGAGCAGGTAGATTTCCAGGAAGATACAGCAGATGTAAATTAACATGAACCGGAGGTATATATGAGTATATTTTCAAAAATTGCTGAGGGACTCCGCAAGACGAAGGATTCTCTTTTAGGAAGATTGCAGAGGATACTTAATTCTTTCACCAAGATAGATGAGGAGCTTTTTGAACAGCTCGAAGAAACTATGATAATGAGCGATATCGGCGTTGAGACTTCTATGGAGATATGCAGCCGTATCCGCACCAAGATAAAGGAGAGGGGAATAACCGATCCTAAGCAGATCATGGAGCTTATCCATGAAGTCATAGGCGAGATAATGGGCGATGATACCGGACTCGATCTTACTGTATCTCCGGCTGTTATCATGGTCATAGGCGTAAACGGAGCAGGCAAGACAACGACTATCGGAAAGCTCTGCTATCAGTTCAAGAACGAGGGCAAAAAGGTACTCGTTGCAGCAGCAGATACGTTCCGTGCTGCGGCTATAGATCAGCTCGAAGTATGGACTCAGCGTGCAGGTGTGGATATCGTAAAGCACACAGAGGGTTCTGATCCGGGTGCTGTTGTATACGATGCACTCGATGCGGCTCAGGCAAGAGGCTGCGATGTCGTTATAATCGACACAGCAGGAAGACTCCACAACAAGAAGAACCTCATGGAGGAGCTCAAAAAGATAAACCGTATCATCGACAACAAGGCAGGCGATTCATCAAGAGAGATACTTCTCGTGCTTGATGCAACCACAGGACAGAATGCCGTAAGTCAGGCGAAGCTTTTCAGTGAGACAGCACCTATCACAGGCATAGTTCTCACAAAGCTCGACGGTACAGCAAAGGGCGGTATCGTAATATCGATAAAGAACGAACTCGGCATACCTGTAAAGCTTGTCGGAGTCGGAGAGAAGATAGACGATCTTCAGCCGTTCGACAGCCGTACATTCGTTGCAGCACTCTTTGAAGACGCATCATTTGAATCCGATGAGGACGAAGATGAGGAAGAGGAAGATACAGAAGAACTCGAAGAAGATGCAGAGGACGAGTATGACGAAGACGAAGCATCTGACAAGGACGAAGATGAAGACGACGAAGATGAAGAAGCTGACGAAGACGACGAAGGCGACGATGAAGCTGACGAAGAAGACGACAATGAAGATGAAGACGAAGAAGATGACGATGAAGACGATGACGATGAAGACGATGACGATGAAGATGACGACGACAATGATGATGACGAAGATGATGACGATAAAGATGAAGACGACGATGAGAAAGACAGCGTAGAAGAAGATAATGAGCCTGAACCTGAGCCTGAGCCGGAAAAGCCCAAGAAGAGAGGCTTCTTCAGCAGACTCTTTGGCAGAAAGGACAAAAAAGATGATAAATAAGATCATAATGGCTACCAACAACAAGAATAAGCTCCGTGAAACGAGAGATATCCTCTCACCGCTCGGCATAGAAGTGATCTCTCTGTCCGATGCCGGTATAGATGTTGATCCCGACGAAACGGGCGAGACTTTTGAGGAGAATGCCACGATAAAGGCACAGGCTGTCCTTGAACTGACAGACCTTCCTGTCATTGCCGACGACAGCGGACTCTGCGTTGAAGCTCTCGGAGGCAGACCGGGTGTCCATTCTGCACGCACTTATCCGGAACATGAGGAGTGTGCTGGTCTCCTTGAGGATATGAAAGATATCCCGGAGGGCAGCAGAAGTGCATATTTCCAGTGCGTTATAGTTTACATGGATAAAAATGCCTGCATCGTTTTCAGCGGAAAATGCGAGGGAAGCATAGGCTTTGAGCAGAAAGGTGAAAACGGCTTCGGCTATGATCCGGTATTCATGTACGAGGGCAGGACTCTTGCAGAGATGTCCGAGGACGAAAAGAACAGCATCAGCCACAGAGGTGCAGCTCTTCGTGATCTGTACGAATATCTCAAAGAAAGGAACAGTGAGGAGAATGCTGACAAGTAAACAGCGGGCTTACCTCAGAGGTATAGCTTCAACATATGATACCATATTCCAGATAGGAAAGGGAGGAGTCACCGAAGCTATGTGCAGGGATATCGGTGAGGCACTCCGCAAAAGAGAGCTTATAAAGCTCAGAGTCCTTGAAAATTCAGGATATACCGCAAGAGAGGCGGCTGATTCCATCGCAGATGCTACCGGTGCAGATGTCGTTCAGGTCATAGGAAGCAGATTCGTCCTCTTTAAGAAAAATGAGAAGGATCCTGTGATAGAAGGCATACCGAAGGCAAAATAATGAAGATCGGTATTTACGGAGGAAGCTTCAATCCCGTCCATAAGGGACACGTCCATTTAGCATCAGAAGCAGCCGCAAAACTCGGACTTGACAAGGTCTATTTCATACCGTCGAAGATATCGCCGCACCGTTCTACTGCGGAGTATGTACCCGAAAAAGACAGGCTCGCCATGCTTGAGATAGTGTGCCGCAGCGACGAGAGATTTGAAGTGAGCGACTATGAGCTTCGTTCGGACAGAGTCAGCTATACCATTTATACGATAGAGCATTTCCGCAGAAAGTTCCCCGGTGACGAGCTTTACCTGCTCGTGGGGAGCGATATGCTGCTCATGTTCGACAAGTGGAGAAGCTATGATCGTATCCTCGAAGAAGCTGTCCTCGCCGTTGTATCACGTCAGGACGGAGATATCCGGCAGCTCGAAAAAAAGGCTGAAGAACTGAACTATCCCGGCAGGATAATCATTTGCAGCACAGACGCAGTTGAGATATCTTCATCTGAGATAAGAAGAAATATCCGTGAAAATGTATTTGATACTTGCTATCTTGACGAAAATGTAGTAAAATATATAAAGTCGAACGGATTATACAGATGAGGTGAATGATTTGCTTTACGATACAGATGACAAAAAGAAATATCTCAAGGATAACCTTTCACAGAAAAGATATATCCATTCGCTCAACGTTGCAGATGAGTGCAGAAAACTCGCTGAGAAATACGGTGAAGATCCTGATAAGGCATACTTCGCCGGACTGCTCCATGATATATGCAAGGAGATGCCCGACGAAGTGCAGAAGTCGCTCGTTCTCGAAAGCGGCTTTGCAGTATGCCGGGAGGAACTCGATACACGTTCGCTCTGGCACGCTGTCGCCGGTGCGTATTTTGTTAAAAAACATTTCGGTGTGGGAGATATAGATATACTGAACTCTATAAGATTCCACACAGTCGGAAGAGCAGGTATGACAAGGCTCGAAGAGATAGTTTATCTCGGAGACCTTATATCTGCCGAGAGAGATTACAAAGATGTTGACAGAATGAGAAAGCTGGCATATTCTGACCTCAATGAAGCTATGAAAGAGGCTTTCGCCTTTTCAGTGAGATCTGTGGTGAAAAAAGGCGGACTCGTACCGATCTGCACCGCAGAGGGATATAATTTCTATACAAGATTACAGAAGACAGAAAAGGCAAAAAAGTGAGTATGCCCTGAAAAGAGGGAACTGATGAGACAAAACGATATTAGCAGTGCAGGTCAGGATAAGGGAAACAGACCAAGAAAAAGACTGGTCAGGACAGGAGCTTTGAAAAGCAGACGCTACTCCGGAAGACATGAGAGCGGTTCAGGCAGTACGCTCGCTGATGACAGCGACTATAAAGGAAAATATGAAGCTCTGCCTCCGCCGGATACTTCTTCTGCCGGAGAACCTGTCTACCGTCCCTATCTGAATGAACCTGCCGGAGATAAACTGCCCTATGAGGCAAAATATGAAGCAGAGCCTGCCATGCCCGTTTATCAGGGAAAATACAGCAGCTCTGATGAGGATAATGATATTTCCGGGGAGGGAATACACCAGGTGTACAAGGGTAAATACGGTATCGACGATCCGGACGTGGACGGCTACACGAGCCGGGTAGTCAATATAAGAAAAAGTCCTGATACAAAGAAGAAGAGATCTTTCTTCCGTCGCAGCAGGACTGAGGACGTGAGAGTCAATGCTGCAAAGGAACTCAATACCCCTGAGCAGTACAAGGAACTAAAAAAGAATGACCGCAGAAGAGAGCCGAAGAAAAGCGGCAGACAGGCTGATCTTCCGCTGAAGATAGGTGCGGTGGCCTTTACTGTGCTTCTGTCGGCGGCTATGGTATTCACAATGCCGATAATGTTCGATAACAGCGTTGACGAACAGATGTCGCTCGTGAAATTCATAAAGAACCGCCAGCCGCTCGTATATGCCGGTATCCCGGAAAGGGAGAATCCGGACGTTGCTCTCAGTGCCGGTGTTGTAAAGCCGGAAGATCCGGGCATCTCGTCACTTCAGGGAAGCGTTCAGGGACAGTACACAGTCCTTTTCCTCGGCTTCGACAGAGAAGAGGAAATGACAGACGTGATATGGGTGTTCCAGTTCGATACTGAGAACGGAAAGCTCAATATCCTCCAGATCCCGGAGAATACATATCTCCCTGACCATACAGCATATCCGTCGGGAACTTTCGGTTCGATCTACAAGAACGGAAAACCGGACGTGAACCCTCCGGCAAAGCGTGTTGCGGAAGCTATAGAGCAGAATTTCGGCATACCGATAGATTCGTATGTCACCTCTTATTACGGTGATATAGACAATCTTACAAAACTGCTCGGCGGTCTGCCGTTCACATTTGAAGAGGAGCTTTCATTCGGCAAGGGAAAAGTTATCCGCTCCGGTGAGACGACTATAACCGACAAGCAGGCAGAATGGTTCCTGCATCTCAATCCCGACGAGGACGGAGATCTTTACGGAAGAACTGCCGCCCAGAGGATATTCATGGCTGCTTTCATGAACAGGCTCTCACAGCTTGGAGATGATACCGAAGACGTTATCAAGGAGATATGCGACAAGGAATATATCCTTACGAATATGAGCCTGAAAGACATCAATATCCTTGTAAAATACGCATCGACTGTCCCGGCTGAAAATATGAGAGTCGATATGATCGCAGGCGAACCGGGAAAATTCACGGACGATGACGGCGTTTCATATGATGTCTATGCCGTCCACAGAGATGCCTGCCTTACTATGATAAACAAGTATTACCGCCCGCATCAGGAGGCTCTCAACGCAGAGGATTCCGTTATAAAGGAGTACAGCAGAGAACGCCATACGACTGTTTATGACGAGACAGGCATACTTCTCAGCGAGGTAAAGAGCAGCATCGCCGCAGAAGAAAGCACTCCCGTCAATGAAACAGCAGATAGCTCTGCCGATGTAAAGGATACGATCCCGACCGAACCTCCGACCGAAGAGTATACGTATGAGTATGATTATAATTATGATTACGGTGAAGGCTATCAGGAGGATTATAACGACTACAGCAATGATTACAGCTATGATTATGACTACGGCTATGACTATTCGCAGGATTATGAATATTGATGCTGATAAAGAAAGAAGGTACAGTATATGACTGAACAGGAAAAACTCGAACTTATCATAAAGACACTTGACCAGAAGAAAGGCGAGGATATCCAGGCACTCAAAGTGCGTGACCTCACTATTCTCGCAGACTATTTCGTTATCGTAAACGGTCAGAGCAATACGCAGACAAGATCACTCGCTGATGAAGTTGAGTTCCAGCTCTCACAGAGAGGCATCGAGCCTGAACGCCGTGAAGCCGATACGGGCAACACATGGATAATCCTTGACTACGGCGATATCATCGTTCATGTCTTCTACAAGGAGTCGAGATCTTTCTACAATCTCGAAGCACTCTGGGCTGACGGTGAACCTTTTGACATCAGCGGACTTATCACCAAGTAATGATAATATTATAAAAAGGAATGATAAATATGAGCAGGTATGACTTCAAGTCAGTTGAACCAAAATGGCAGAAGTTCTGGGACGAGCATGATTCGTTCAAGGCATCTGACGACCACTCCAAAAAGAAATTCTATGCTCTCGTAGAGTTTCCGTATCCGTCAGGACATGGTATGCACGTAGGACATATCAAGGCTTATTCCGGTCTGGAGGTAGTTTCCAGAAAGAGAAGAATGGAAGGCTACAATGTACTCTTCCCGATAGGCTTCGATGCTTACGGTCTTCCGACTGAGAATACAGCTATCAAGGAAAATATCCACCCCCGCCTCGTTACCGACAGAAATATCGAGAAATTCACAGGTCAGCTCAAAACTGTAGGTTTCTCATTCGACTGGTCAAGAGTTGTTGATACGACCGACGAGAAATACTACAAGTGGACACAGTGGATATTCCTCAAAATGTTCGAGAAGGGACTCGTTTTCCGTGACAAGACTTCTGTAAACTACTGTCCG
>CADBQF010000022.1 GCA_902796705.1 Ruminococcus flavefaciens | reverse complement strand
GATCCTTCAACAGGTGCTGACAAGAACGCAGAACTCGGTGAGATCAAGCTCGCTACAGGCGGCGACAAGTTCACAGTTGCAGCTTGGAACGCAGATGACGTACCGTACCTTCTCGATCAGTGGAAGGCTGCTGAGGGCATCTCTGATGACCACATCAACTTCATCAACTTCGATTGCGGCGGCGGTCAGGCTTCTGAAAAGTACGATCAGCTCTTCAACGACGGCGGAGACCTCGACGTTTACTTCTGTGAGGCAGACTGGGCTCTCAAGTACATCAACGATGACGAGAAGACAGCTCCTCTCTCAGACCTCGGTTTCTCTGACGAGAACTTTGCTGATATCTACGCTTACACAGACGAGATCGGTAAGGATTCAAAGGGCGTTCGTAAGGGCGTTTCATGGCAGGCAGCAGCAGGCGGCTTCGCTTACAGATATGACCTTGCTGAGCAGTACCTCGGTGTAACAACACCTGAAGAGATGCAGGCTAAGATCGGTTCTTGGGATAAGTTCGTTGAAGCTGCTGAGAGCATTGCTGAGCAGTCAAACGGCAAGACAGCTCTTGCTGATACACTCGGTGGTATGTGGCAGGTATTCGCAGCATCCAGAACAACTCCTTGGGTTGTTGACAATATGCTCGAAGTTGACGATTCCTGCAAGGCATTCGCAGACTACGCTAAGAGACTCTGGGATTGCGGCGGCGTAACAAAGAATCCTCAGTGGGATCCTTCTTGGTATGCTTCAGGTCAGGATGACTCAGCAATGGGCTTCTTCGTATCAACATGGGGCTTCGGTGATGCTATCCTCGCTCAGGCAGCAGGTGGTAAGGACGGAGCAACATACGGTAAGTGGAACGTTTGCCAGGGCCCGTCACCGTACTTCTGGGGCGGTACATGGATCGTTGTTAACCCGAAGGCAGATAATGCTGAGGATGCTCAGTCATTCATCAAGACCTTCACAGTTGACAGAGACCAGATCAAGAAGTATGCTCTTGAGAAGCCTGAGTACTGCAACAACACAGCAGTAATGCAGGAGATCGTTGATGCTGGCGAGAACCCGAACGACTACGTAACAAACCTCCTCAACGGCCAGAACTACTTTGAGGTTCTCCACGAGAACGCTAAGAAGATCGACCTCAAGGGACTCATCACACCTTATGACGCAACAATCAAGTCTGCATTCATTAACGCAGTACAGGCTGAGTACCTCGAAGGCGGCAAGACCTGGGAAGAGACTCAGGACGAGTTCGTTAAGCAGGTATACGCAGCAATTCCTGATCTTGACTAATATTTGATCAATGTCTGATTATGGTTGCCTATGGAGCGTCATTATGCTCCATAGGCAGCTAATTATTGTAAAATATTTTTACGAGAGGGTGTGTGTGTATGGCATCAGCTGCTCAGCGCAGAATCAAATCTATCAGCTATGCTAAATATGGTTATATCTTTATATTACCGTTTTTTATTGTTTATCTCTTTTTCCAGTTATGGCCTTTGATCTATACTTTTATCCTGGCTTTTAAGGGTAATCAGAGCAATGGTGAAAATTTCGTAGGCTTTGAGAACTTCAATCATCTTCTCTTCAGCCACCCCTATAACATCGCAGATACACGTCCGGGTGTTGACCGTGAGATCCGTAAGGCAGCAAACGCTGCTATGGCTATCGACCAGCAGCACCAGGATTTCGTAAGATGCCTCAAGAACACTATCGTTCTCTGGATCGGTAACTTTATCCCGCAGATAGCACTTTCGCTTTCACTCGCTGTATGGTTCACTGATGCTAAGCTGAAGATCCCGGGAAAGGGCTTCTTCAAGGTAGTTATGTATATGCCTAACATCATCACGGCTGCTTCTGTAGCTGTACTGTTCCTCCAGCTCTGTGCAGATACAAATTACTCTGCTGCAACGATCCTCGGTCGTTCTCTTGGACTCCTGAAAGACGGAGAGTTCTTCAATATGACCAAAGATATACCTTCACAGGTTATCTGGCCGCCTCGTGTAGTCGTAATGTTCATCCAGACATGGATGTGGTTCGGTAATACTATGATAATGCTCATGTCAGGTATCATGGGTATCAACCCGTCACTCTTCGAGGCTGCAAGCATCGACGGTGCTTCAAGCGGACAGGTCTTCAGAAAGATCACTATCCCGCTTCTTGCTCCTATCCTTGTTTACACAGTAGTTACATCTATGATCGGTGGACTCCAGATGTTCGATATGCCTTACCTCTTCACAACATCTAAAGACGGTTCTCATATCAAGAATATCGAGACTATCGCAGTTTACATCTACGGCAAGTTCCACAGCGGTTCTATCGAGCCGTCCTATGGATACTCAGGTGCTGCCTCTGTTATCCTGTTCTTCATCACGGGCTGCCTTGGCATGATAATCTTCTACCTCAACAGAGATAAGGACGAGATCGCCAAGAAGAAGCAGCGTAAGAAGCTTGCTAAGCAGTTCAAGGCACAGAATAAGCAGTTTGGAGGTCTTAGTATATGAGTAGCATGAAATCAGTTTACGGAGACACTGCCAAAGATAATTACTCGTTCAAGATCAAGCTCAAGTCCGGTATCCTCCTGGCTTGGATGATAATCCTGACGATAATCTGTCTGCTTCCTATCTATATCCTTATACTTAACGCTACAAGAACCCACGGCGAGATCATCTCGATGACAGGTCTTGGAAAGCTTCTTGTCCCCAGCGGACACCTTGGTGAGAACATCAAGAACCTCAGCACAAAGACTTCTGAGGACTTCTCGCTTCTCATCGGTTACAAGAACAGCTTGATAATCACTGTTTTTGCAACATTCCTCACAGTATTCTTCTCAGCAATGACTGCATACGGCATTCAGGTTTATGAATTCAAACTCAAGGAAGTATCCTATACAGCTATCCTCCTCGTAATGATGGTTCCTGTACAGGTTACATCTGCCGGTTTCGTTAAGTTCATGATAAACCTCAAGCTTACAAACTCATTCGTTCCGCTTATCATTCCTGCTGTAGCTGCACCGGCGGTCGTATACTTCATGCGTTCTTACATGAAGTCGTCGTTCCCGCTCGATATCGTTGAAGCTGCACGTATCGACGGTTCAAGCGAGCTGAGAACATTCCTTACTATCGCTATCCCGATGATGAAGCCGGCTATAGCTGTTCAGGCTATCTTCGCTTTCATCGCTAACTGGAACAACTTCTATACACCTAACATGATCCTTATTGATCCTAATAAGGGCGGTACAACGAACCTCCGTACACTTCCTATGATGCTCTCGATACTTCAGGCATCACAGAAGACAGCGGATTACGGTATGATCTATACTTGTATAGCACTCGGTATCATTCCGATCATCATTGCTTACATAGCACTTTCAAGATTCATCATTGCCGGCGTTGCACTCGGCGGTGTAAAGGAATAATCACACAAAAATTCAGCACACTTCGGTGTGCTGTTTTTTTATGCCCTGAAATGAATAAAACAGCATCTCCCGGAATAGTATTTAGTGAAAGGAGTGCTGATGATGAAGGAAAGTACAAGCATAAGGACGATCAGCGAGCATCTGCCGGATATCCTGAAAAGGGCAGTCCTGGCGATGCGGAGCGAAGATATCTCCGGGCTGACGGAGATAAGGCTGAGGAGTACACGCTCGGCTTCGCTCGTATATCCGGACAAGGTGAGATTTCTCTGCGGCGACGGGAGCGTGACGAGTTTCCCGAACGACACGAGGTGCATAGTCGCCGCCCCGGAGATCATGACGGAAACGGCGGACTTGCTTTGCCACTATTCACGCCATAGCTGCCAGAGGGAACTTTCGGAGGGAGCGTTCAGTCTCGGCGGAGGAGTCCGGGCAGGAGTCTCCGGAAAATATTCGGCGGCGGACGGGAAGACTCTCACTGATATAAGCTCGGTGAATTTCAGGATATCGAGAAGTGTGACAGGCTGTGCAGATGAAGTTTTCAACATTTCTGATTTAGATGTTGAAAATTTCCTTATCTGCGGCGGAGTGAATTCCGGCAAGACGACAGTTCTGCGTGACCTCTGCCGCCAGTGGGGGAATATCCGCAAAACTGCCCTGATCGATGAAAGGAACGAAATATCGGCATTTTCCGGCGGACAGCCTCACAATGATGTCGGTGAGATGACTGATATAATCGTCGGCTGCGAACGCTGGAAAGGGATAAATTCAGCCGTGCGGTCGATGTCTCCCGATATAATTTTCTGCGACGAGATAGCCGATGACAAAGATGCCGAAGCTCTCCTGAAAGCTCACGGCTGCGGCGTGCATTTTGCAGCGACGATACACGCCGGCGACATGGAAAGCCTTATGCAGAGGGCGGCGGCAAAGGCTCTCATCTCGGAGGGAGTTTTCCGGCGAGCTGTCTTTTTGCAGGGAAGTTCAGCTCCCGGAAAGATACGGGAAGTCAGGAGGCTAAGATGATGCTCAGACTCATAGCGGCATTTTTATTCACCGCAGCGGGCAGTCTCTGCGGTATGATATCATCAGTGAAACTATCGGAGCGGAAAGAGATATGCAGCGAAGTCAGCCTGCTTTTCAGGGAGACAGGCTTCATGATACGTCATCAGGGGCGGAGCGTCTACGAGATAGCGGCTGCACTGAAAAGGGACAAGATCCTGCGGTCGCTGACTTTTTTGCAGGAACTCCCGGAATCGATCGGGAGCGGAGGTTTCCGCAGAAAATGGGCATCTGCCGTCAGCGGTCAGAAGAATATCCCCTCAGATGTACGAAAACTCCTCCTCGAAGCCGGTGAGATGCTCGGCAGGAGCGACATCGACGGTCAGCTCACCGAACTTGATGTTCTTGCGGAAAAAGCGTCGCTCGCAGAGAGGGAGATGTCCGGCGAATGCTCCAGAAAATCGAAGCTTTTCCGGAGCGTCGGACTTCTTGCAGGCATGATGATCGGTCTGATGATCGTCTGACGGGAGGGCTTATGGATATCGATCTTATATTCAAGATAGCCGGAACGGGCATAATCGTGGCGGTGCTGAACCTCGTACTGAAACGTGCAGAGCGTGAGGAACAGGCGATGATGACGACACTTGCAGGACTTATCGTTGTACTGGTGGTAATAGTTCAGGAGATAGGCGACCTGTTCGAGAAAGTGAAGACGGTGTTCGGGTTATGGTAGACAGCACTGTATCGACGGCACT
>CADBQF010000021.1 GCA_902796705.1 Ruminococcus flavefaciens | reverse complement strand
GTTCGTTCCGTACATGGGCGTACCGTCGCTGTCGTAGCGGAAATTCTTCGATATGAGCTTGAATATCATATCCTGCTTGTTGTTGGAATCCTGATATTCGTCTATCATGATGAGGTCGTAGTGTTCAGAGAGCCTGCGTGCGGCTTCTGAGGGGATTATCCTGCCGTCAGCGTCGGTATCGGCAAGGAGTTCGAGAGCGAGCCTTTCGCCGTCAGCGAAGCTCACAGCATTGCGTGAGCATTTCCTCTCCCAGATGAACTCGTGATATTTTTTCATCATCTCCGCAAGGACAGCGAGGACTTCGGCAGATTCAGCCATATCGTCTTCGGGGACGGTTATGCTGTTGAGAGCGTTCCTGAAAACGGCTATATACAGCTTTCTGTTCGATTTGAGTATCTCATGGACAGTTGGATTGCGGGGAGTCTTTTTCTTTATAGTGGCTATCCTGTCGAACTGGCAGAGAGCGGCTATATCGGCGGCGGAGGGGAGTTCTCCCTCGCTTATCGCCTTTATCGTATCGGTTATCTTGGCGAGTTCCTTTTCAGCCTGAGCGAGCCATTTAGCGTAGTCCTCGCACGATCTGTCGTCGAGAAAGAGCGGACTTATGAGCGAACAATAGCTGTCGGAGAGCTTCTTCGCCCTCGTGAGGTCGTGAATGAGCGTCTTCTGTATATTGCTGAAATACGAAGTCTCCCTGAACGGCAGGGAATATTCCCTGACCGCATCGTCGAGCCACTTGTCACGCATAGCCGCAGAATCGAGGAATTTATCGGTCAGTTCTATTATCCTCGAAAGCTCCTTGTCGGAATTTATGCAGAAGCGGTCGTACATGAACGAGATCTTTTCGTACTCATTCTTGCTGTAGTAGTTGAACAGATCGTCCATAGCCTGCGAGCGGATAACTTTGTCGTCAGTCTCGTCGAGTATACTGAAACCGGGGGTTATGCCCTGATCGGAGATATTGTCCCTTATCAGCTCGAAGCAGAACGAATTTATGGTCGATATCTTTGCATTCTGGAGGAGCGTCTGCTGTTTGATGAGATGAGCATTTCCGGGATCGTCGTTTATGAGCTTACGCATTTTTGCATCGAGTCTCTTTTTCAGCTCGGAAGCCGCATCGTTCGTGAAAGTGACGACGATCATTCTGTCAGCGTGTACTCCGGAAGCCGGATCAGCCATGAGCTGAACGAGCCTTTCGGTGAGGACGGCAGTTTTGCCGCTTCCGGCAGCAGCGGAGACTATGACGGACGAATCTCTTGCGGTTATGGCGTTTTCCTGTTGTTCAGTCCATTTCATTCGATAAAGTCCTCCTTTTCGTTAGATATCAGCACAGAAGCTTCTGCGACGCTCTCGGCATCGGGAGTGCGTGAGATATCGCCGTCCGGATTGCCGCATATATTTGCATAGTCGCAGTAGGTGCAGGGGAGATAGCTGTTCATTTTCAGCGGAACAGCCGGAACTTTTCCGCTGTGCAGGCTCTCAGCCATATCTATGAGCTTGCGGTAGGAGAAATCACGGAGCTTTTCCATATTCCTTCTGCTTATGCACTTTGAATATTTATCCGGTTCGCCGGAAGAATCGAGCTTCACGGGGATATATTTTCCGCCCACGCCCTTTTCCATAGCGTTGAGGACGTTGTAGCTGTCGATGACAAGGCCGTTCGTCCTGAAAGCGGAGCGGAGAGCGGATTCATTGAGGGAATATTCCTTTGAGTTGTCGGCTTCGACTTTTTTTATCTGCACGGGAGCGTAAAGCACGCCGGCAGGGACATATCCGCTGTAGATGCCGTTCGGCTCAGTGGCGGCGAAGAGGTAGAGGAGCATCTGCATATTCGTACCGCTTCCGAGGGTATTGACGTTGATGTCCTTGGGACTGCTCTTGTAGTCGATTATGCGGATATACTTCTCGCCCTTGATCTCGCAGGTATCGACACGGTCGATTATGCCGCCGAACGAGATGAAGCTGTCCTTCCCGTACTTTATGCGGACGGAGTGTTCCTTTTCGATCTTAGCCTCGAAATCTACCGGCACGAAGTCCGATTCCATGAGCGAATGCTGTGTATACATGAAGACTTCCGGCAGTCTCTCCGTGAGCTTGTTGAAAGTCAGCTCGAATCGTGGATCTTTTCCGAAGTCTCCGGCGAGCTTTTCGTTCCTGTAATCCTCCGCACACCGGCGGATCATATCAGAT
>CADBQF010000020.1 GCA_902796705.1 Ruminococcus flavefaciens | reverse complement strand
TTTGAGATGCGGGCGAGTACATCGTAAGGGATCCTTGCCCAGTCAGCCGTCATGAAGTCGTCGGTAGTGATCGCACGGATAGCGATGAGGTGGTCATAAGTACGGTGATCGCCCATAACGCCGACGGTATGGACATCGGGGAGGACAGCGAAGAACTGTCTGAGCTGGCTTTCGATGCCGCTCTTTTTGATCTCGTCACGGAAAACAGCATCAGCCTCCTGGAGGATCTTTACTTTCTCTTCCGTGATCTCACCGATGATACGGACACCGAGTCCCGGTCCGGGGAACGGCTGTCTCCAGACGAGGTCGTGGGGGATACCGAGCTTTTCACCGACTTTGCGTACCTCGTCCTTGAAGAGGTCGCCAAGGGGTTCTATGATGCCGTCGAATTTGATATCATCGGGCATTTTTACCATGTTATGGTGAGTTTTTATGACAGCGGTACTGCCGTGACCGGCCTGATTACCCTTGCCTGATTCTATCCTGTCGGGGTAGATAGTACCCTGTGCAAAGAAGCCGTCAGCACCTTCCTCACGGATCTTGTTCCAGAAAACGTTATAGAATTCCGTGCCGATTATCTTACGTTTCTGTTCGGGATCTGTAACGCCTTTCAGCTTTTCGAGGAACTGTTTCTGACAGTTTACACGAACGAAATTCATATCGAAGAGCTTAGTGAAAGTCTCCTCGACGAAATTGCCCTCGTCCTTACGCATAAGTCCCTGATCGACGAAAACGCAGGTGAGCTGTTTTCCGACTGCACGGCTGAGAAGTCCGGCAGCGACGGAAGAATCGACACCGCCCGAAAGACCGAGAATGACCTTCTTGTCACCGATCTTTTCACGGAGCTTCTGAACGGTCTTGTCGATGAAATCGTCCATCTGCCAGTCTCCGGAGAATCCGCATACATTTTTAAGGAAGCTGTTGAGCATTTCCAGACCGAATTCAGTGTGGCTGACTTCCGGGTGGAACTGTACAGCATAGAGCTTGCGTTCCTTGTTGAACATAGCAGCAGTAGGGCAGTTGTCTGTGTGAGCAGCAACAGTGAATCCCTCCGGCAGCTCTGAGATGAAGTCGGTATGGCTCATCCATGAAACAGCCTTTTCCGGGATATCGCCGTTGAAAAGGACGCAGCTCTTATCGTAGTAAGTTTCAGTCTTGCCGTATTCCGAAACAGTGCAGCTCTCAACTTTTCCGCCGAGAGTGTAAGCCATGAGCTGACATCCGTAGCAGATGCCGAGGATCGGAACGCCTATATCGAATATCTCTTTGGAGATATGCGGTGAAGTCTCATCATAGACGCTGTTAGGGCCGCCTGTGAAAATTATACCCATAGGATCGAGAGCTTTGATCTCATCGATAGGTGTGTCAAATCGTCTGATCTCGCAGTAAACGCCGCACTCACGCACTCTTCTTGCGATGAGCTGGTTGTACTGTCCGCCGAAATCGAGAACTATACAAAGCTGATTAGCCATACTTCCTCCTGTTTTTCCGCCTTGCAGCGGAGAATTTTCTTATACTATGTATTATGCCATTTTTTTATGCTTATTTCAAGTACCCACGGAAAATTTGTCGAAACGTTCATATATTTCAACAAACGTTGGACAGTCATGAGATTACTTATAAATCGTCACGATCATTTATCGTCTATCTTTATGATGCCCTGGTTGTCGAGATTGTGGAGGAAGTAGAATCTTGCTTCGTCACGACATTCCGGCTTCATGAAGTAGTACATATAAGTTTCAAGCACCCAGAGTCTTCCAGTGCCTCTTCCGGAGAGCTTGAACTGGTTGAATCCTCTCGGAAGGTATTCATTATCGATGAGTTCCGGGCTGATATGCTGCCTGAGAGAGCGGATATCAAAAGGAGTCCTGTGCATAGCCGGGCAGTTGAAATCCTTGCTCATTGTGACATCGGAGTAGTCAGCCATATTGAAAGGCTTATCCGGGTAAGCGATGAGATGTTCATTGTAAGCTATCATCTGTCTGCCCACAGTCTCGTACTCGGCAGTACGCTTCTGACAGTTGGGGATACAGCTTGAATTAGCGAGGAATTCGCACTTTTCCTTATGAGGGAGCTTATCGAGGATATCCCAGCGGTTGTTGAGGTCATAGTCGAGAACGACTATCTTGTAATCCTTGTTGAGTTCTTCGTCAAGTTCCTTTGCATCGGTGATACGCTTGCAGGTAGAGCTTGTGATCTTGTAATCGGGGTAGGTATTTCTGATGTAATCCTCAAGAATCGGCGAGAAAACGATAGCCTCATTCATGCCGTTGTTGGCTATCTTCATGACCATATTGCAGTAGGGATCTTTCAGGTGTTCCTCTGTGATAAGAGGATTTGTGAAAGTGAAGCGGACGGGTATGCCGTGGCTGTTGAGAGTTTTTACGACTCCTTCAACGTAGTCCGGGGCACAGGTGAAACCGCCGATCGGTCTGCCGCCGTTCCATACAGACGGAGGGAAAGCACCGAAACATGATGCTATCTCAACATTGTCACGGAAGAACTGCGGACTTTTCTCAAACATCGAGATGAGCAGCATATTCATTCTGAAGTTATGAGTCAGGCCGGGGAGGTGAAATTTAGCTTTTATATTTTCCATGTTTTTATTCTCCTTGAATATTTTTTTAGAGAGATATCTCATATGGATATTATACAACATCTTGTACAAAAAATCAATATCTCCGCAAGAAAAATCAGCGAAAAATATGCTTTTGATAAAAGTGTTCATTATTTGTCTATTGACATATCGCACATTTTTTGATATCATAAGTGTACTATATTATTTGAAATGCCGGAGGTATCGATATGGATAAGAAAGCAATGTATAAAATAAGCTACGGACTTTTCGTTGTGACATCATCAGCAGGAGGAAAAGACAACGGCTGTATCACGAACACACTTGCACAGGTGACATCATCACCGAACAGAGTTTCCCTGACAGTGAACAAGGACAATCTGACGCATGATATCATAAAGGAGAGCGGACGGTTCACGGCTTCTGTGATAAGCTGTGATGCGGATTTTTCTCTGTTCAGAAGATTCGGCTTCCAGTCCGGCAGAGATGCTGACAAGTTCAGCGGATTCTCCGGATACCGCCGCACAGAGAGCGGAGATATCATCATCACAGAGGGAACGAATGCCTTTATATCGGCAAAAGTCTGTCAGATGACCGACCTCGGCACGCACACTATGTTCATAGCCGATGTTGAGGATATGGAAGTTCTGAGCGATGCTCCTTCCGCTACATACGAATACTATCAGAGCA
>CADBQF010000019.1 GCA_902796705.1 Ruminococcus flavefaciens | reverse complement strand
GATTCAGCCGGAGAAAGGCTCGATGTCCGCTACTCCGAGCCGATAAGCAAGCAGATCGTCAATAAACTCGTCAGATACGGCTATACGCCCGGAAACGTGATAGCCTATTACAATTCACGAAACAGGCTGCACGTCGAGATATATTTTCCCCTGTCATCTGTTCCGGAGAATTTCACAAGAGTCCGTGACCTTATAACGGACGAGCTGAAAATGCCCCTTGAAAACGCTCAGCCTGTCTATTCGGGCAAGGAGGCAAGACTGCGTGTCTATGAATTGCCTGCGTATAAAGCAGAAATATGCGGTGCTGCAAGAAGTGCCGGCAGGGCAGCCGACAACGGCGACACCTCCGCTGTATTCGATGACGGAACGGGAGTATGCTATGCTGTGCTTTCTGACGGAATGGGTACGGGACAAAAGGCAGCATTTGAGTCGAGAATGGTCGTGACGATGTTCAGGAAACTCGTCGGCAGCGGAGTGAGCTGCCTCTCGGCAGTAAAGATGATAAATTCCATAATGCTGACGAAGTCTCCGGAGGAAACATTTGCCACATTCGATGCCGTCCGCATCGACCTTGACACCTGCCGTGTGACAGTGATAAAATCCGGAGCGGCCGCAACTCTTATCCGCCGCCGTGGGAGCGTTATGAGGATCTCGTCCCAGACTTTCCCGGTGGGCATCTATGAGGAATCGGATACGTTTTCACAGGAACATGAGCTTGAACCCGGTGATGTACTGATAATGTGTTCCGACGGCGTGAACGAGAACGAATACAAATACATCAAGGAGCTTCTCCTTCAGGACGGTGATCTCCAGAACACAGTAGATGAGATATGCCGCAAATCAAAAGTATTCAATCCGTCAGCGAGAGAAGATGATGTGACTGTCATAGGCATACGTATCAGAGCATCTTCTGAAAAAGAACATAAGTAATATTGAATAAAAATTATACTATTTGTATATCGAAACACCGGAATCAACGTATTTTTGTTTCAGTTGTGTGCAATTTACCAAAGCATGAAAAGAATTAGATAGAATAAATATGTCAAATTGCACTAAACGGAGCGTAAAAAATTAGTGCAACATCTGAAATTTTGTTGATTTTTCCAAAAAAGCTTGAATATCAAGAGAAATTCTGATAAAATATATTTAGTAAAGGAGGCTGAATTATGTCTGTTAATAATAATCCTAATGATTTTCCGCTATACTTATTCTATCAAGGCAAAAACTACGAAGCCTGGAAATTCTTTGGAGTGCATTCAAGGAGAAAAGGGCGGGGACGTTTTTTTACTTTCAGAGTTTGGGCTCCTAATGCTGTGAGCGTTTCAGTTGTCGGAGATTTCAACGGCTGGAACAGGGAAAAGAATCCTATGGAACTTATCGCTGACGGTATATGGGAGACCGAGATATCAAAGCTCGATCAGTTCGATGCCTATAAATACAGCATCGAAACAAAGTCAGGCGATATCCTGCTGAAATCCGATCCCTACGGCTCACATTTTGAAACAAGACCAGGTACTGCCTCAAAGATCTATGAGAGCAGCTATGAGTGGAACGATAAGGAATGGTTCGCTCAGAAGGCAGAAAAGAGCATATACAAGAGTCCCGTGAATATATATGAGGTACACCTCAGTTCATGGAAGACACGTGGAGAGGACGTGTATCTTGATTATGTCTCATTTGCTTCGGAGATAATCCCGTACCTTAAAAAAATGTCCTATACTCATGTAGAATTCATGCCGCTGACGGAATATCCGTATGACGGTTCATGGGGATATCAGGTCACAGGATATTTCGCACCTACTTCAAGGTACGGAACTCCCGATGACTTCAGGAAAATGATCGATATGTTCCACGAAGCCGGGATAGGTGTCATACTCGACTGGGTACCTGCACACTTCCCGAAAGATGCTGCCGGCTTATATGAATTTGACGGTACGTGCTGCTATGAGTATACCGATGACCGCAAGAAAGAACACAAGGCGTGGGGTACCCGTGTGTTCGATTACGGAAAGGCAGAAGTATGCTCTTTTCTGATTTCCAGTGCAAATTATTGGTTCGATGAATTCCACGTTGACGGACTGCGTGTCGATGCAGTTGCATCTATGCTCTATCTTGACTACGACCGGCAGGACGGCGAGTGGACTGCCAATATCTACGGCGGCAACGAGAACCTCGAAGCTGTTGAGTTCCTAAAACACCTCAACGAAGCTGTTTTCTCAAAGCACCCTGATGCACTCATGATCGCAGAAGAGTCTACTGCATGGCCTCTTGTGACCAAGCCTACCGATATAGGCGGACTCGGATTCAATTTCAAATGGAACATGGGCTGGATGAACGATATGCTGAGCTATATGTCTCTTGATCCTATATACCGTGCATTCAACCATGACAAGCTTACATTTTCATTTTTCTATGCTTTTTCAGAGAACTATATCCTGCCTATCTCGCATGACGAGGTAGTACACGGAAAGTGTTCGATGATAAATAAAATGCCGGGCGAGTACGACCAGAAGTTCGCTTCGTACCGTGCTTTCCTTGCGTACATGATGGCACATCCGGGAAAGAAGCTCCTGTTCATGGGACAAGAGTTTGCTCAGATGAAGGAATGGGACTACAAGTCACAGCTTGACTGGGAACTGATGAAGTTCGATTCCCACAAGACTATGCTGAAATTCTCTGAGAAACTCAATAAGTTCTATGCCGAGAACGCTCCTCTGTGGCAGAACGATGACTCATGGAACGGATTCAGTTGGATCTCCAACGACGACTATAAGCAGAGCGTTATCGCTTTCAGACGAATAGACGACAGCGGAGATGAACTTATCGCTGTGTGCAATTTTGTTCCCGTAGAGCGTCATGATTATCGGATAGGCGTTCCGAAAAAAGGAAAGTACAAGCTTGTGTTCAATACAGATGCCGCTGAATTCGGCGGTTCGGGAATAACAGAAAAGTCATTCAAGAGCGATGCAGTAGGTATGCACGGCTTTGATGACAGTATATCCATGACTCTCGCACCGCTTTCAGTGATCTATCTGAAATATTCACCTGTTAAAAAGAGAACACCCAAGCCGGATACGGCAGAAAAGGAAGTCCCTGTAAAAAAGGCAAAAACTTCTGCAAAGCAAAAACGCTCTGCAAAAGCTTGATATCACAGCAGCACACTGCATTTTACCCTCTTCGCAGAATGTGCTGTTTCAAGAGAACTTAGGAGGAATCATATGTATACAAAGAAAAAGTGTGTAGCCATGCTGCTGGCAGGCGGTCAGGGAAGCAGGCTCTACGCTCTGACAAAAAATGTCGCAAAACCGGCAGTTCCGTATGGCGGAAAGTACAGGCTGATCGATTTTCCGCTGTCGAACTGTACCAATTCCGGTATAGACACAGTAGGCG
The DNA here is from genome assembly GCA_902796705.1 of Ruminococcus flavefaciens. Taxonomy (GTDB): domain Bacteria; phylum Bacillota; class Clostridia; order Oscillospirales; family Ruminococcaceae; genus Ruminococcus; species Ruminococcus flavefaciens_W. The sequence continues at coordinate 3,902 of CADBQF010000019.1, read as the reverse complement.
TACTTACACAGTATCAACCGCTCGTACTGAATGAATACATCGGAAACGGCGAGCCATGGGATCTTGACAAAATGAACGGCGGCGTTCATGTCCTGCCGCCTTATGAGACACAGTCCGGTGCTTCATGGTATGAAGGAACAGCAAATGCTATCTACCAGAATATGCGGTTCATTGAGAGATACGATCCTGAATACGTTATCGTTCTCGGCGGCGACCATATCTATAAAATGGATTATTCCAAAATGGTGGATTTCCATATTGCAAATGATGCTGACTGCACTATCTCTGTAATCGACGTTCCACGTTCGGAAGCATCAAGATTCGGAATAATGATCTGTGATGAAAAGAATCAGGTAACTGATTTCGTGGAAAAACCAAAAGAGCCGAAGTCTACACTCGCTTCAATGGGAATTTATGTATTTACTTGGGCAAAACTAAAACAATATCTGATCGAGAATGAAAATGAAGCTAATGCCAAACGAGATAAAGGTGAGCCGTGGTCAAAGGATTTCGGCAAGGACATAATCACATCGATGCTGCGTGACGGACAGAGATTGTTCGCATATGAGTTTGAAGGCTACTGGAAAGATGTAGGAACTCTCGATTCTCTCTGGGAGGCAAATATGGATCTCCTTAGTCCGAGCGTGCCGCTTGATCTTTATGATCCGCATTGGAAGATCTATTCACGAAACAATTATATGCCGCCGCAGTATGTAGGCGACAATGCCTGCATTGAGAATTCCATGATCGATGAGGGAAGCAGCATCGACGGAACTGTTGATTTCTCGATCGTATTCTCAGGTGTTACGGTCGAAGAAGGTGCTACTGTAAATTACAGCATAGTTATGCCTGGTACAGTAATAAAATCAGGTGCAGTCGTAGAGTACGCTATCGTCGGAAGCGACAGCGTAGTCGAGAGCGGTGCAAGGATCGGCACAAGCCCCGAAAACGTCGAGAACAGAGACGATTGGGGAATTGCCGTTGTCGGCCACAATGTCACGATATCTGCCGGTAAGGTCGTAGAGCCTAAGCAGATAATTGGTGAGAGCATCTGATTGGAGGAATTGCAGTATGAGTGTTAATTATAATGTTTTAGGTCTGATCTTCGCAAGTATGCATGATTCTTATGTCATGGAGCTGACGAAGCAAAGGACAATGGGTTCTATCCCGTTTGGCGGAAGATACAGATTAATTGATTTTCCGCTGTCCAATATGGTCAATTCCAATCTTTCAGAAGTTGGTGTGATAACAAAGTCAAATTATGGTTCTCTCCTTGACCACCTCGGTTCAGGACGAGACTGGGATCTTTCACGTAAAAAGGGCGGACTTCATCTTCTGCCTCCGTACAGTCAGACAGGCGGAATGTACAAGGGCAGACTGGACGCTCTGAGCAATATATGGAGTTTTGTGGAGCATTCACACGCAAAGTATGTTATCCTTGCTAACTGTGATGTTGTAACTACGATCGATTTCACACCGGTACTTAAACAACATATGGATTCTGATGCTGATATAACGCTGATCTATAGTAAAAGTTTCTACAACAGCGAGAACAATCCGTGTGCGACCGTTCTTGATTTTGATGCAGACAATCAGCTAAAGGACGTTCTTGTTGATCCTCAGATGTCTGGCGAGTGCAATATGTGGCTGGATATGATGATCGTAAGCAAGGATTTCCTGAAGAAGATCGTATTTGACGCTGCGAGCAGGGATCAGTACAGCTTCACAAGAGAGATACTCCAGCGTAAGCGTAATGAATACAAGATCATGGGATATGAACACAAGGAGTTCTTCACAAGGATCGACAGCCTCCATAATTATTACGAGGCAAACATGATGCTCCTTGAGACTGAAAAGAGAAATGCACTGTTCAGGAAGAATATGCCTGTATTTACTAAAATTGGCGATAACGGCCCTGTAAAGTACGGTCTTGAATCTGATATAAAGAACTCCCTTATCGCAGACGGCTGCATAATTGAGGGAACTGTTGAGAATTCTATCCTGTTCAGAGGAGTAAAAGTCGGAAAGGGTGCAGTTGTCCGCAATTGTGTATTATTGCAGGGAACAAAGATTGGTAATGATTGCAGCATCTCGTCAGTTATAACCGATAAAAACGTTGAGGTGAGCGATGATAAGGTACTGACAGGTTCAGCAACTTATCCTTTGTATGTAAGCAAAAACGGCAGGATATAATGGCGGTGGGAATGTATGAAGATATTATTTGCTTCCAGCGAGGCTGTGCCATTTGCAGCCTCTGGAGGACTTGCTGATGTAGCAGGTTCTCTTCCGAAGGCGATACGTGCCAAGGGGCATGACTGCCGGATAGTGATACCGCTGTACAAGTCTATACCGGACGAGCTTCGCAAAAAGATGCTGTTCCTGAAAAATATCACAGTCGATGTTTCATGGAGGAAGCAGTACTGCGGCATATTCGTGGCAGTGCTTAATGGTATATCGTATTATTTCATAGACAATGAGTATTATTTTTCGAGAGACGGTCTGTACGGATTCTATGATGACTGCGAAAGATTCGTATTCTTTGACAGAGCAGTCCTCGAAATGCTGAAGTATATCGATTTCAAGCCGGATATCATACATTGCCATGACTGGCAGACAGCCCTGATACCGGTGTATTACAATGTTTATTATAAGTATCAGCAGGGTTATGATGGTATAAAGAATGTTTTCACCATACATAATATTGAATATCAGGGAAAGTACGGAAAGGAAGTCCTCAATGAACTTATGGGGATACCGATGTACCATTCCAATCTTTTGGAATATGACGGATATATCAATATGATGAAAGGTGCGATCGAGACTGCCGACCGTATAACGACCGTAAGTCCGAGCTACGCATGGGAGATACTTGATCCATGGTATGCACACGGCCTTGACAGGATACTTGTCACAAAGCAGTACAAGCTCAAAGGAATACTTAATGGAATTGATTATGAACTTTATGATCCTGAGACTGATGAGAATATCTCTCATCACTTCTCAAAAAAGGATATTTCCGGAAAAGCTGACTGCAAAAAGGAATTGATCGACGAACTCCGCCTTGATGACGGCGACGGCCCGATAATCGGCATCGTCACAAGATTTGTCAAGCATAAGGGCATCGACCTTATAAGATGCGTATTCGAGGAGATCGTCAATATGGGCATAAGATTCGCTGTTCTTGGAAGCGGCGAGAAGATCTACGAGGATTTCTTCACTGAAATGGCTGCGAGATATCCGGGAAAAGTCGCTGTAAGACTCGGTTTCGTACCGGAGCTTTCGCATAAGATATATGCCGGTGCGGATATTTTCCTCATGCCGTCACAGAGCGAACCATGCGGACTTGCACAGATGATGTCGATGCGTTACGGAACAGCTCCGATAGTGCGTGAGACAGGCGGCCTTCGTGATTCAGTGCGTGACAACGGCGGCGAGAACGGAAATGGTTATACTTTCAAGACGTACAACGCAAATGATATGCTCGATGCTGTAAAACGTGCTGTACGTGATTTTGGTAATAAAAAAGAATGGGAAGCTCTCATCAGACGTGAAATGGAGTGTGACTATAGCTGGTCAGCTTCGGCAGATATCTATGTTGAGCTTTACGAAGAATTAATGAGTGAATAAGATATGCTCCCGTGACGAGAATGTACCTCACGGGAGCATTGCTCTGTTTCGACAAAATAAGCCTTAATTTCTGAATTTACGAGCAAAAAAGCCGTTCACATTTTTCTCCTGCGGTGTTATAATGATATCATCAGCGATCGAAAGGAGAAAAATGATGTTCACAATGATAAAAAGACCTGCCGCCGCTGTGAAGGACAGGACGGTATATATCGAATTGTACGGCGAAAACAGGATATCTTACCGTGTGCTGTGCGGAAGGATAGATTCTCACGGCG
>CADBQF010000018.1 GCA_902796705.1 Ruminococcus flavefaciens | reverse complement strand
CCGCAGAAAGACGCAAAGGCTCCGCTCCGGAGTCGCTCCCGCCTTTGCAGCGGACGTTTCCCCCAAACCCCTTTCGACTCCCATTATGACGGCTTCGCCGTTTTGTATATTTTTTTGAAAGGAATGATATTTATGAGCAGAAAATTAGCAAGTATCCAGAGAATATGGAAGACCGAACCGATCGAAGGTGCTGACAGGATAGAACTCGCCTTCGTTCTCGGCTGGCAGTGTGTTGTCAACAAAGGCGTATTCAAGCCTATGGATCTGGCTGTATATTTCGAGATAGACAGCTTCCTCCCCGTAAAGCCGGAATATGAGTTCCTGAGAAATTCCAGCTACAAGAACACCGACATCATGGGAGAGGGTTTCCGGCTCAAAACGCAGAAATTCCGTGGGCAGGTCTCGCAGGGGCTTCTTCTCCCGATAAGTCAGTTCCCCGAAATACCGGCTGATATCCTCTGCGGTGCAGATGTCACGGAGATACTCGGTGTCCGCAAATGGGAGGCTGAGGAGCGTGCTACTTCCGGCGGTACGGTCATAGGTGATCTTCCGGGAAGCATTCCCCATACCGATGAGACAAGAGTGCAGGCCGCTCCCGAACTTATCAATGAATTCGCCGGTCTGGAATATTACATCAGCACCAAAATGGACGGCAGTTCCCATTCCGTCAGCATCGACGAAAACGGCTTCCACGTCACAGGCCACAACTATGAATACAAGGACGACGGGAACAGCGATTTCTACAAGCTCGTCAACGAACGTGGCTACAGGGAAAAACTCGAAGCTTTCAGGGAAAAAGAGGGACTCGGTTCTCTCACCGTGCAGGGCGAGCTTTGTGCTCCCGGTATCCAGCGTAACCGCCTGAAACTCAAAAAGCCGGAATGGTATGTTTTTACTGTCATGGAGAACGGCAGACGTGTCGGTCTTGAAAGAATGACCGCCGTTTGCAAGGAACTCGGATTCACCACAGTCCCGATAGAAGAAGTCGGAACTGATCTTCCGGCAAAATATCCGACTGTGGAAGCTCTCCTCGCCCGTGCTGAAGGAGAATACCCCAACGGCGGCAGAAAAGAGGGCATCGTTATCCGCCCGACGGCTCCGGTTTTCAGCAGGAATATCAGTGCTGAACTGAGCATGAAAGTTGTCAGCAACAAGTACCTTATGAAAAACGATGAATGACGATACGCCTAAAATATCCTAAGCGAACGCCGGAAGTTCCTGACGTTTGCCGTAAATGAGCAGGTGCGGCTGAAAAATTGCTGCACCTGCATCTTTTTTGAATAAAGTTAAATAATATAATCCTGCCCCTCCCTCCCCCTCCGTGCTGTTTATATATAATAATGAATGTTATATTTCCGAAAATGAAGCCTTATTTTCAAATCGTACACCATTTCTTCATTTTGTGAGTTGATATATCATGTAAATCATTATAAAATATTATTAACATAAATCGATTTTTTTAAAAGGAGGAACAATTATGAGCTTTTTAAGACGTGCAGCCGCCGGTTCTCTCGCCGCAGCGGTCGCTCTCATGGGAGCAGGACAGTTTTTTTCAGGCAAAAACAAATTATCCACCGATATGCAGGCTTCGGCAGCATACACAGTCAGCAATCCGGTGATATGGTCGGACGTTCCCGACACTGACGTTATACGTGTGGGCGACACGTATTATATGGTCAGCACCACGATGTATTTCAGTCCGGGAGCTCCTATCATGAAGTCAAAGGATCTCGTCAACTGGGAGATATGCAACTACGTCTACGACACCCTCGCTGACGGCGATGTCCAGAACCTCAAAAACGGCAAACATGATTACGCACACGGTCAGTGGGCTGCTTCCCTCAGATACAACAAGGGTACTTATTATGTATTCTTCGGCAGCTACGGCACGGGAAAATCCTACATCTACAAGACCGACGACATCGAGAACGGCACATGGACTCGCAGCGAGATAAACGGTATGTACCACGACGCTTCTATCCTCTTCGATGACGACGGCAGAAATTACCTCGTCTACGGCGGCGGCGAGATCAAGATAAAGGAACTCAACTCCGATATGACCGGATTCAAGCAGGGCGGCGTTGACAAGACTCTCTTCAAGACGAATATACAGGGATACGTTGCCGGTGAGGGTTCTCATATCCAGAAGATAGGCGACTATTACTATATTTTCATAATCGCATGGCCGAGCGGAAGCGGACGTGTCGAGATATGCTACCGCAGCAAGGATCTCCTCGGAAACTACGAGAGCAAGACGATACTCAATTCAGGTGTCGGCTCTTACGGAAGCGGAGCTGCACAGGGCGGCATCGTCGATACTCCCAACGGAAAATGGTACGGCATGGTATTCCAGGATCACGGTGCTGTCGGACGTATCCCCGTTCTCGTTCCCGTAACGTGGGAGAACGGCTGGCCGATCATGGGCGTGAACGGAAAAGCTCCCGTCACCATGAGCATGGATCTCAGCGGCGATCCGACACATCTCGCCGGAGATGACGACTTCTCATATACTTCCGACGACCTCGCCCTCGAATGGCAGTGGAACCACAATCCCGACAACAACGCATGGTCTGTCACCGAGCGTGACGGCTGGCTAAGACTTCATAACAACAACATGGCATCGCATCTTCTCAATGCGAAGAACACTCTCACCATGCGTACAGAAGGCCCGGCTTGCAGCAGCTATATCAAGCTCGATACTTCCGGAATGAAGCCCGGCGACCATGCAGGTCTTTCGGCTTTCCAGTTCAAGTACGGAAATATCGGTGTCTACGTGACCGACAGCGGTGCGAAGAAGATCTATATGTCAACAAATCCCGGCAGCAAGATCGACAGTTCTTCCGACAAGAAGATAGCCGAAGTCAACCTCAACGGCAATGAGATATACCTCAAAGTCGATTTCAAGTTCGCTGACGTTAAATCAGACGGCAGCTCCTCGAACAATATCGACAAGGCTAATTTCTACTATTCATATAACGGCACAGACTGGACGAAACTCGGTGACGAACTCAGCATGAACTATGACCTCACGCTCTTCACCGGCTACAGAAGTGCTATCTACAGCTATCCGACGAAATCAACAGGCGGCTATGCCGATAT
>CADBQF010000017.1 GCA_902796705.1 Ruminococcus flavefaciens | reverse complement strand
GAAAGGGGTTTGGGGGAAACGTCCGCTGCAAAGGCGGGAGTCGAACGAACGTGAGCGAAGCCTTTGCGTCTTTCTGCGGACGTGTCCCCCATTTTAGATCATGGGACAATGTCCCTTTTGCAGGGGTGAACGAGGGGACAGAGTCCCCTAACAAGGCAGCAAAGCGGCGAAGCAACGCTTTGCGGCTGGTCTGGACTTACTGCCCCTCAAGAAGAGAAACCCACCGCCGGCAAAAAAGTAAGCAAAGCAGCGAAGCGACCTTTGCGGCTGTTCCGGACTTACTGAGCCTGAGAATTCATAATTCATAATGCTTAATTCATAATTATGGTGTCCCTGACGGGACGTATTTGAATTTCAGGGGACGCTCTCTCGTGCAGAGCGTCCGCTTTTCATTATTATTTCTTATTTGTTCATACTCCATTAATCCGGCTTAGTTATTTTTTGAGAAAGTTTTGTGAAAATTATGCAAAATCGCTTTACTTTTTCTGCACGATGTGTTATAATCTAAAGTAGCGTATTATTGTTAGGCTATGATATTGTATAACAGAAGGTTTTTATACCCTTCGTAATATTCAGCCTGACTTTCTACACCGCATCTGAAAAATCAAGCTTATTCGTATGCCAAAGAAAGGTAATGATATATGAGCAGCGGAAACAGAAGAAAAAAATACCGTGTCAGATATGACCGCCTTGCAGCCGTTCTTCTTGCATTGATCGTCGTAGCTGTCGTTATTACTTCATGCGTCAAGGGCGTGAAGGAGAAAAACGATCCCAAAGCTGTCACCGAGCGAAAGAATTCTGCATCTGCCGAGAAGAATACTTCTCCTACTATAGTCGATAATCTTGACACCACTATAACAAGCGGCACTATGCCCGGCACTACAAGGATACCCCCTTCGGCTGCCGATCCGACTGCAACGAATTTCATCACGGAAGCACACAGCTATGATGACGTTTTCAAGGGTGATCTCATTCTTGTCAATACAAATCATATCTACCACTTCCCGGCTGATGATACTTCGCTCGTGACTCTGTTCGACAACATAAAGAACGAGTACTTCGGTGTCAGTGACTACGTTATAAAACTCGACTCACACGTCGTTGAACAGCTCAATGCACTTATGGAGAGCTTCTCCGTTATCCAGTCAAATACCGATATTACGATAATCGGCGGCTATCGTTCGCTCGAACAGCAGAACGAGAAATTCGCCTACGGTACTACAAATACAAACGGCGGCTTCTCCGATTACCACACAGGAAGATCGTTCGATTTGGGCGTTTTCCCGAAGGACGGTTCAAGCTCCGGTTATTACTCACCGACCGGCATCTATTCATGGATAGACGAAAATGCCGCAGGCTACGGCTTCATCGTGAGATATCCCGACGGCAAGGAAAATTATACCGGCGAGACTGCAAGGACTCAGACTTACAGATATGTCGGCGTTCCCCATTCAACTTACATAAAACAGAACGATCTCTGCCTTGAAGAGTATATCGAGAAGGTAAAAGAGTATACTAAGGAAAAGCCCCTTGAGATATCCTCCGGTGCTGATATCTACCGTGTATATTATGTCAAAGCCGTTCCGAACGCTCTTACTGACGTTCCCGTGCCTGCTGACATGAGCTACACGATATCAGGCGACAACAGCGAAGGATTCATCGTAACCGTCAAGGTCACAGAATAAAGAAAAATATCCCGCAAAGGGAATAAATATCTGATTTGTCTCAGCTTACGTTTTGCTGCAAATTAACAAAAAGAGCTTTGGAAATGTCTCATTTCCTCAGCTCTTTTCTGACATATCAAGGATATATATACAAAAGAATGGAGAAAAAATTGAATATCAAAGCTCTTATTTTATGTGCGGTATTTTCTGCCGGTATGCTCTCATCATGCGGAAATAAGGACAGGGGAAGCGGTACAGGTCATATGTATGACCTCTCGCTGCTCGGAAACCCCGGAAGCCTCGATCCCCAGTATGCCGACGATCCCTCCGCCTGTACAGTCATAAGGAATATGTACAGCGGACTCCTCGAATCAGATGCCAACGGGAATATCTCCTGCCGCAATGCAGCAAGCTACAGCGTTTCACCCGACGGGCTGACTTATACCTTTGAGCTGAGGGAGGACAATTTCTGGTTCTTCGACGAGAACAACGACGATGTCATCTCGGAGAACGAATACTTCCCGGTGACGGCTGATGACTACGTTTTCGCTTTCAGGAGGATACTCGATCCGCAGATGCAGTCGCCGTATGCTCAGGATTTCTCCTGCATACTCAACGGCAGGGATATAATCAGCGGAAAGGAATTCCCCGAAAAAGCAGGCGTATACGCCCCCGACAGCAAAACGCTCATCATCTCGCTCGAATATCCGTCCGCTGAATTTCTCGGACTGCTCACAACTACAGCAGCCATGCCGTGCAACAGGGACTTTTTCTATGCAACGAGCGGAAGATACGGACTCGACGACAGGTCGGTCATGTCGAACGGCTCGTTCTATGTGCGTCAGTGGTTCTACGATCCCTACGGCTCTAACAATATCCTCTATATGAAAAAAAATGCTCCCAACAGCAGAGAAGACCGCCCCGTATGCCCGTCATTCCTCAATTTCACTATAGAGAAAAAAGAATCCGACATCAAGAAGCTCATGAAAGAGAGCGATACGGAGTGCATGACCACTCTCGATGTGTCCGATGTCAGCAAGAATACCTGCAATATCTACGGCTCACGCTCCGTGACGCTCGGCCTTGTCTTCAATAAGGATAACAGGTATCTCTCAAATATGCAGCTCCGGAAAGCCCTCGCATTCGCCATTGACCGTGAGGGAATAATCGATGCCAAAAAGACCGGCGATATCTCTCCGGCTTATGGCATAATCCCCCCGGCTGTCGCTGTCCTCGGCAGAAGCTACCGTGAAATGGCTTCCGATAATCAGTTCGCCTGCTTCGACAAGGACGAGGCAGCAAGATGCTATCAGGTCGCTATGGCTGAACTCTATGCGGACACTCCGGAAGAACTCTCTGTGATGATCTGTGCCGGAACTGTCGATCCCGTCTATATCCAGAACCTCTCGCAGAACTGGCTGAGCTGCCTCGGCTGTACGATCGGTCTTGATGAGGTCACTCAGGAAGAATTCTATTCAAGGATAGATTCCGGCGACTACAGCATCGCCCTCTATCCCGTGCGTGGAAAAAATTGCAGCGGTCTTGCAGCAGCAGAGGAATTTGAACAGACAGAATGCCTCCGCAAAGCCGCCGGAAAAGAAGGCTTCTCCGTCAAGATCCGCAAATGTGCCGATATCTCCGGTCTCGTCGATCAGTACGCCGCTTTCGAGAGAGATGTCATCGGTCAGTACTGCTTCGTTCCGCTCTTTTACAAGAACACCTACCTCGTTTCCAAAAAGGACAACGAAGATATAAAATATGAACCTTTCTCCGGTGCATTGGACTTCACCGATGCCAAAAACTACAGATAAGCCCGCTTCCCATAACGAAGTTTATGCCTTTTAGTGGGGAAGAACCCTTTCTCAAAAGGGTTTTCCCCAATAGAAAGCATGAACCTCTTTATGAGAAGCGGTATTATTTGTTGATACGGCGGAATTCGGTGGGGGTGCAGCCTTTTTTTGCACGGAACTGCCGCATGAAGTAGGACTCGCTCTCGTAGCCGCATTCTTCGGAAATTTCGGAGACAGACATATCGGTAGTACGGAGGAGTTCCTCGGCACGCAGGAGTCTGCTCTCGATAACGTCCTGACGGCAGGTAACGCCGAAAGCCTGCATATATATCCTATGGAAATAAGTTCTGCTTATGCCGAGAGAGGAGCAGATATCGCTGACAGACCAGTCATTGAGGGGATCGTCGTAGATAGAATCTCGGAGTTCTTTCAGCTCTTTATACCGGGAAATTTCGGGGATATCGGAAGTCCGTGAGGCGTTGCTGTCACAGATGCAGATGAAGATCATTCTCATGGCAAGCTCCATATATTCAGAGAGATATCTGCCGCCGGAGAGCAGGCGTTCTTTCATGCTGTGCAGGATATTGATGATACTGATGCTGTCGGGTATCTCCGCAAGAGAATTCATCGGAAGTTCCATTGAAGCCATGTACTGTCTGTCAGCAGAAGTTGTCCTGAACCTGACGACATCGAACCGCATTTCCTTACCGTCAGCCGGAGCGAAAGTCAGCGGAGAAGTTCCGTACAGGATAGAAGCCGATGCCCCGTGATCCACGGAATTGCCGTCTTTCAGTGAAACAGGTGTACGGAACAGGACAAATACGCAGTCCTGACCTCCTCCGGTGGTAAGTATTCTTTTGGTGCTGACATTCAGTGTGATTTTAGTGATCTTCAAGTTAAGGAACTCCTTGCATATATGTTGATACTATTCTACCACAGTTCCGTCTTTTTTTCAAGATACAGGCATAAGTCAGCTTATTTTTTTTCGAGGAGGAACATTATGCCGGTGAATGGGGGGATATTCAGGTCGATATGGTCGCCGGAGACTTTGTAATCGGTCTTGCCGTCCGGAGTGCGTCCGCTGTAGAGCTGGTCGTCGGAATCGAGGAGGAGGGTGACTTTATAGTCCTCGCCTATCTTCACGGAATAGCCGGACTGATACCAGTCGGAGAAATTCATCACGGCAAGGATATCACCGTCGGCACTTTTTCTTCTTGCCGCATAGATACATCTGTCAGGAGAATCGCAGTCCGACCACTCGAAATTCGTCGGATCGAAGTCATAGTGGAGTGCCGTGTGAGTCAGATAGATCTTATTCAGCTTTTTGATATATTCACGGAAAGAATCGTGGAGGGGGTATTTGAGCATATCCCAGTCCTGTTCACGCTTTTCGTCCCATTCACGGAGCTGGGATATCTCATTTCCCATGAAGTTGAGCTTCTTGCCGGGGTGGACGATCATATACATATACATTGCCCTTGCCTGCGGGAATTTATCGTCGTACTGACCGTTCATCTTCTGGGTTATGGTGGCTTTTCCGTGGACTACCTCGTCATGGGAGAGCGGGAGTATGAAATTCTCGTTATAGAAATAGAGCATCGAGAACGTGAGCTTGTGATAGTCTCTTGTGCGGTACATCGGTGCTGACTGGAAATATTCAAGAGTATCGTGCATCCAGCCGAGATCCCATTTATAGTCGAATCCGAGTCCGCCTGCAAAGACGGGAGCTGTGACTTTCGGATATGCGGACGAATCTTCTGCCGAGATTATAGCGGAGGGGTGGCGTGCTTTGAGTCCGCAGTTCATATCTTTGAGGAACTGGATAGCAAAACGGTTCTCGCCACGGTATTCTTCGCCGTGCCAGTAGATCATATTTCTGATAGCGTCCATTCGCAGGCCGTCGAAATGGTAGACGGACAGCCAGTAGTTTGCGGCTGATTGTATAAACGTGCGGACTTCGCCCTTTGAGTGCATGAAATTGCGGCTTCCCCACTCGTTGTAGCCGGCTTCGTCGTCGGGGAATTCATAGAGCTTCGTGCCGTCGTATTCGGTGAGGGCGTAATGGTCAACTGCGAAATGCACCGGCACGAAATCTACGATAACACCTATGCCGTGCTTGTGGCATTTATCGACGAATTCCATGAGCTGAACAGGTGTGCCGTATCTTGATGTCGGGGCGAAGAATCCGGTATTCTGGTAGCCCCACGATTCATCGCAGGGGTGTTCGCTGACGGGCATTAGTTCGATGAAATTATAGCCGAATTCGAGGACGTACTTTATCAGCATATCGGCTATTTCCGAATAATTGTACCAGCCTTCCTCGTCGCCTTCTTCACGGTCGGCTTCGGGTTTTCTTTTCCACGAGCCGAGGTGGACTTCGTAGATATTCATAGGCTTGTCACGGCAGTCGGTGCGTTTTGCGAGCCATTTTTCGTCGTGGAATCGGAAGTTATCGATACGGCGGATAACTGAGCAAGTGCCGGGGCGGACTTCCATGCCGAAGCCGTAGGGATCGCAGTGGTCGATGAAAGTGCCGTTTTTGCTGTAGATGCGGTATTTGTAACGCATACCCTCTTTAGCCTTTGGACATGAGACAGAGAAGAATTTTCCGTCGTCTGTACGTTCCATGGGGATATCTTTCCAATCGCTGAAATCGCCTATCAGCGAGACTTTAGAGGCATTCGGGGCGTATGTTCTGAAAATTGTGCCTTTGGCGGAGACATGAGCACCGAGGTAGTCGTAAGCGTCGAATATCTCGCCTTTGTAGAAACCGTAAATGTCCATAGTATCAACTCCATTAAATGATAAAAAAAGAAAAATAAATAACGGCGAAGCCGCAATAATGGGAGTCAAGGGGGACAATGTCCTCCTTGCAGGGGTGAACGAGGGGACGGAGTCCCCTAAGAACGCAGCAAAGCGGCGAAGCTCGCTTTGCGGCTGGTCTGGACTTACTGACACTCAAGCAGAGTAACCCACCGCCGCCCCTACATTTTTAAATATGTCCCGTCAGGAACACCGTGATTATGAATTATGAATTTGAAGATTGTCCGGCTTTAGGCTTAGTAAGTCCAGACCAGCCGCAAAGGTTCGCTTCGCTGCCTTTGCTACCTTGTTAGGGGACTCTGTCCCCT
>CADBQF010000016.1 GCA_902796705.1 Ruminococcus flavefaciens | reverse complement strand
GGAGATAAGCTTTACGAAAAAGTCTCGGAGGATAACTTCTTCCGTGTGGATATATCTGAGGACAGAGACAATTACCCCATGCTGTGGGGCGTTCCGTCAATGAGAGCGTTCCAGAGCGTCGTTTCTTCTTCTATCATGGAATTCTACCCGAAAGTAGGCGTTCAGAGAGATGTAGCATCACGTCCGGACACTTCTCACTATCCGCTGAGAGGCCTTTTCTCGGTCAAGTATTACTATGAATATAAATTCGACGAGAAGAGCAAAAAGAAGAATATCCCGGAAGAACTCCCCGGTTTTGAATATGTCTCCGAAAATGACTATTTCAAGATATACGAGAACAAGCTGTTCATTCCTATGGGTATCCCGTATGATACCTATATACCGCAGAAGATCGCTGACAAGAAATCGCCTTCTGTGCTGGAAAGGATACTTCCGGCTTCTATCGTGCTTACAGATAAGCAGGCCGAAAAATACAAGGATATCCTCACGATGCGTGATCCTTCCTCCGGAACTGCCCTCACAAAGCTCAGCTACAGAAAGATATGCGAGGAAAAGCGAAGCACAGCGGCATCTTCATTCAGCTACAGTCCGGAAGGATTCACTTCCGAGATATCGCTCAGAAAGCCGCAGCTCGTATTTTTCAGCGTGCCTTTCAGCAAAGGCTGGACAGCAGAAGTCAACGGAAAGCCTGCTGATGTCGAAAAAGTATCATACGGCTTCATGGCTGTAAAAGCTGATAAGGGCGAGAACAGGATAGTTTTCCGCTACAGGACTCCCGGACTTATAACAGGTCTGCTCATATCGGCTGCCGGCATCACTGTACTGCTGATCTATCTCGTGATATGCCGCTCATTCGACAAAAAGAAGAGCTTTCTCCGGACTGCACACTCCTACGGCTACACTTCATGCCATAAGGTAAGTGCTTCCGAAAAATATATCTCAGAACTTGGCAAAATAAAGAATGATCCTACGGAGGGATAATATGCACTTATACGAAAAGAAACTTTCGAGCGAGACTGTATACGAGGGCAGGATATTCACCGTCACCCATGATACGGCTGAACTCGAAAACGGCAATACCGCCGGACGTGATGTGATACATCATCACGGCGGTGTCTGCGTGATCCCCGTGACCGACGACAACGAGATCTTCCTCGTCAGGCAGTTCCGCTACCCTTTCGGCATCGTCACCGTGGAAGTCCCTGCCGGCAAGCTCGAAGCCGGCGAAGACCACGCCGAATGCGGCAGACGTGAACTTCTCGAAGAGACCGGCTACATCTGCTCGGAGTATACCTACCTCGGAAAGATACTCCCCACTCCGGCGTACAATATGGAGACTATCCATATGTACCTCGCAAGAGGTCTGGAGTACAAGAAACAGCAGACCGATCCCGACGAATTCCTCGATGTAGAAAAAATACCGCTCTCAAAAGCGGTAGAACTCGTTATGGACGGCACTATAACAGATGCCAAAACTCAGGTGATAATACTCAAGACGGCACGTATCCTCGGCATATAAATGAAAATGCCCGCCGCAAAAACGGCAGGCATCACATTCATTCAGTAATTTCCTGTGCTTCGGGAACCGCATTCTCAGCTTCTTCTGCTGCGATGACAGCAAGCTGTCTCTCGTATGCGTCGAGGATATTCTCCTCAAAAAGCTTTCTTGCAGAGGAAGATATCGGGTGTACGATATCACGGAATATACCGTTCTCGTCCTTGCGGCTCGGCATTGCAACGAAGAGTCTCTCATCGCCCTGAACGACCTTGATGTCATGAACAGCAAACATATCATCGATAGTGACTGATACTACTGCTCTGAGTCTTCCGTCAGAAATGATCTTCCTGATCTTTACATCTGTTATTTCCATAGTTAACCTCCTTGACATTGCCGGTTAAATTCTGCATCATATCACAAGCTCAGTGTATCTTGCAGCGGGTATAAAGTTTAAAAAAATAACCAAACGCTGACTTATTTAGTCAAAAATTAAACTCTCAAACAATGTCGTTAGATTTATAATATCACATAAATCAAAAAAAATCAAGAGGATTTTACCACTTTATCCTTAAAAAGTTTTAAATCCTTAAAAAAGAAAGGTGATCTCAGTTGGATATCAACATTTTAAACGGTAAAAAACACATTCATTTTATAGGTATAGGCGGTTCGGGAATGTATCCCCTCGCCCAGATTCTCCACGGTCAGGGATATTATCTCACCGGCTCGGACAATAATGAGACTGAAACTCTCGACGCTGTACGAAAAATGGGCATACCCGTTTTCATCGGTCAGCGTGCCGAAAATATCGAAGGTGCTGACCTTATCGTCCATACTGCCGCTATCATGGAGGACAATCCGGAACTCATGGCTGCAAGGGCAAGCGGTGTGCCTGTCCTTGAACGTGCCGACCTTCTCGGTATAATCACAAGCTGGTTCGAGAATGCAGTCTGCGTTTCGGGTACTCACGGAAAGACGACGGCTACTTCCATGATAACTCAGATACTCTACACTGCCGGCATCGACCTTTCTGCTTATATCGGAGGAAAACTCCCCTGCATCGGCGGAAGCGGCATCGCCGGAAAGAGTGATACTCTCGTGTGCGAGTCATGCGAATTTGAAGATCACTACCTCAAACTCTTCCCGGATATCGCTGTTATCCTCAATGTAGACGCAGATCACCTTGACTACTTCGGAACGCTCGAAAACGTCATAAAGTCGTTCAGGACTTTCGCAGGAAATGCTTCAAAGCTCCTTATCGTAAACGGCTCTGACGAAAATACCATGAAGGCTGTGGAAGGTCTTGACAAGAAGATCATCACCTTCGGAAAAGACAGCTCATGCGACGTTTATCCGGAGAATATAAAGCACGAGAACGGTCTGCTCACAACTTTCGATGCTGTATGCAACGGCAAAAAGCTCGGTCAGATCACTCTCCATGTCGCAGGTATCCACAATGTCCTGAACGCCCTCGCTGCCGTTGCTGTATGTGACTATCTCAATATCGATTTCGCTATGGTGCAGAAAGGCCTCGAAGAATTCCGTGGTGCAAAGAGAAGATTCGAGAAGCTCGGCTTTGAGAAAGGCATCACTGTCGTTGACGATTACGCTCACCACCCGACAGAACTCGAAGCTACCCTCAGAGCTGCTATGGAAATGGATTTCCGCAAGGTATGGGCAGTTTTCCAGCCGTTCACTTTCTCAAGGACAAAGATACTCCTTGACGACTTCGCAAGGGTACTCACTATCCCGGACTACACCGTACTCACCGATATCATGGGAAGCCGTGAGAAGAACACATACGGCATCTTCACACGCCACCTTGCCGAAAAGATCCCCGGCTGCATCTGGTTCCCGCAGGACGAGGAAAAGGAATGGGACGACGAAAGAAAGTATTTCAATTTCTCACAGATATGCGACTACATCTGTGAAAACGCAAAGGAAGGCGATCTTGTTATCACTCTCGGCTGCGGAGATGCTTACAAGATAGCTAAAATGATACTGAAAAAACTTTCCGAGGAGGAATAATATGGCTAAAGACCGCAATGAAAAGGAAATGGAAGTTTTCAACTTCATAAAGTCACGACTGAGCGAGGGCATCTCCCCTTCTGTGCGTGAGATCATGGACGCTGTCGGATTCGGCTCGACTTCGACGGCTTTCAGGTACATCAATTCGCTTGCTGAAAAGGGACTTATCGTCAAATCCGGAAACCTGAACCGTGCATTGAAGCTGCCGAACAGTTCGTTCTCATCTGTTCCCGTAGTCGGAACAGTTACAGCAGGTCAGCCGATAACTGCTATCCAGGATATAACCGGATATATCGGATTTGAAGCCCCCGGCTGCGATCCGTCTGAGCTTTTCGCCCTGAAAGTCAAGGGAGAGAGTATGATAAATGCCGGTATACTCGACGGAGATATAGTTATCGTAAAACAGACATCTTACGCTGAAAACGGTGATATCGTCGTGGCTTTCATCGATCAGGAGGAAGCTACTGTCAAGCGATTCTACAAGGAAAACGGAAAATACCGCCTTCAGCCTGAAAACGACACAATGGATCCTATGATATTCGACGAAGTGGAGATACTCGGAAAGGTCATAGGTCTTAAAAGATATTACTGATATATTAAGGAGGATACGATCATGAACTTCAAAAGGAATATGCTGCTCATTCCCATGCTTGCTGCTGTTGCTGTCTCATCATTCCCTGCGGCAATGAACTGCTGCCCGATGACTGCCGATGCTGCTTCCGCCGTACCCGGTGACATCAACAATGACGGTACTGTTGATTCGTCCGATGCATCGCTTATCCTCCGGTATTACACATATCTTATGAATCCGGACGGGACTGACTACACGTTAGAGCAGTTCCTCGAAAGTGAGAACGGCGGGGACGTATCTTCTGTCGTTTCTGTGAAAGGCTTCGGAGATATAAACGGCGATTCTGCTATAGATTCCGCTGATGCCTCAGTCCTGCTCCAGTACTATACATATCTCATGAATCCTGACGGAACTGATCTTTCACTCGATGAATTCATAAAGAAGTCCGATGCTCCGGAAGGCGATATAAAGCTCGCCACAGGCGGAGAAGTCTTCACGATAGTGACAACT
>CADBQF010000015.1 GCA_902796705.1 Ruminococcus flavefaciens | reverse complement strand
TCTTGAAGCTGAAACGGAGGATCGCGAAGATACTGGATGAATATATCCTTGTCAGGAACGGTGAGACAGTTGCCGAACTGAAAAAGAAATTCCGCATCGTAAACCCCGAAGTCAGCGGAACGGTAAACGGTGCTGAACTGCGTATCGCAGGCGACCTGATGGGCATTGACTACGACATCAAGATCGGCGGCAGGACAGTTGCCCACGTCGATCAGGACAAGGCACACTGGTCGGACTGCTACCGCATAAGCATCAGGGACGAGGACGTGCAGGATATCGTGATCGCACTTGCGGTCATCTGCGACCATGTTTCCGACAAGGATTCCAAATGGCGGCATTGAGAACAGTTCTAAATGAAAAGAGGTCAGGACAAAGCGTTCTGACCTCTGTATTTTTGCATCAGTTATTCTCCTTTGCTCACATACAGTATCAGCTCCGAGCCTGCCTCGACCTCTTCGCCCGGCTGCGGCTGCTGACCTGTAACGATACCTGCTTTTTCGGAAGATGCGACCTCTTCTGTAGATACTTTGAATGAATGGTATTCTGCTATGACAATAGCATCATCGATGCTCATTCCTGTGAAGTCCCCAGTGATAACTGTCTGAGAAGATGCTCCAATGCTGACATATAATTTTACAACTGTTCCTTTCGGGACATTTTCTCCCGGCTCCGGGGAGGAGCTTATAACATATCCCGGTGCGACGCTGTTGTCTTCTATGTTGCAGAACTCGACATTCAGACCTGTTTCCATGAGAATATCAGCAGCGAGATCTTTCTGCATGAACGAAGTATCGGGCATTTCGATCATTTCTGTATTTGCAGATGATACGTCTGAGGGAGCTTCTGATGAAGGAACTGATGTCTGCTCCTGCGAAACTGCTGCCTGCGGTGCTGTACTGCGTCGTTTCAGCAGCAATGCTCCGCCTGTACCTGCACCGGCTATAAGCACAAGCACAGATGCGGCTGCAAGCACATTACGCCAGACAGGGCGGTGATATCTGTCCACACCGGTCACTTCGGAGATGCCGTCTTCATGGAAATTTTTCGTCTTCTCAGCGGAAATGTTTTCCTTTAACAATGCTGCCTCTTCGATAAGTTCCGGGCTTATGCCGTTTACAGCGTTAATGAATTCCTCGGTCGTCATAATTCAAATCCCTCTTTCTCCAGATACTTTTTCAGGCGTTTTCTCATACGGCTCAGAGTTGATCTTACTGTACCGGCACTGATATCCATAGCTGATGCGATGTCGTCCGTTTTGTCGTAATACCAGTACCTCCTGACAAAAATGATACGGTTCTGTCTGCTTTCGGTCAGCAGATAATCGTTTATTGCCCGGCTCAGTTCTGCCGCAGCGATCACATTTTCGGGATCGTCCCTGCCGGATACGATCTCTGACAGTTCGTCATACTGGATACGATTCTCCGGATCTCTTTTTCCGGCATTGTTATAGCGGTATTTTGAAAGAGCAAGCCTTTTTGTGATCTGGCATATATACGCCGAAAAGTGCAGCGGACGGTCATCAGGGATAGAATCCCATATTTTCAGAAATGTGTCATTGACGCACTCTTCCGAATCCTCGTTATGTTTAAGGATATTGTTTGCAAGTCTGTAGCACAGTCTGCCGTATTTTTTGTCAGTCTCCTTTATTGCCTGTTCGTTTCTCTTCCAGAACAGATCGATGATATAGCTGTCTTCCATTTCCTCACTCCTTTCACCTTATAAGACGCAAAAGTTCCGGAAATGCTGCAATGTAAAAAAATTCTGTACATTCAGAAACAACGGCAGCGTCCGAGTCAGGGGGATTTTCTTTATTCCACCCATTCCTCCACGGCGAAAGGCCATAAATTGCGGTGATATTTCACGGTGAACTGACAGGGATAATAATTGACCGGGGAGAACGAAATAGTAACCCCCGACGACGGTGACCTGAACGGCCCGCCGCAGTCGTATGTTCCGACGTAGATGCTGCTGACCTCATAGCCTGCATCAAGTGCATCGGGGTGCCACCTGTCGTTTTTCAGGTTGAAATGTTCCAGCCATGGCTTTGCAAGTCTGACGCATTTTGCCAGATCGCCGAGCATTCTGACCGCCAGTTCTATCGTTTCATCTGATATTTTCCCGTCAGATGCTTCGAGGACGAAGAGCCCGTTATTCTCCATAAATAAAGAAGCTGATGTATCAGTCAGGGTGAACTTTTCAAAATTTCTCTTTTTCAGAAATGCTATGACTTCCGCAGGAGAATAGTGTTTGTAAAAATCGTCATCATCAGTCATTTCATCTTTGTTTTCGTTCTGTTCCATATTATGCTCCTTTCGCACTGGTCTTTTACGCTGAGGTTTTGTGAACATCTTGTCTCACCTCCCAAAACCTGCGGACTAAAGTTATTATAACATGATGCCCCCGAAAAAGCAATACACGGGGTGAATCTGGGTGACAGCCGGGGGAGTCAGGTGAGTATAAGAACCTGTCCTGACATGACCGGAACTTATTTGCAGCTCTTGCAATTATTTTAATTATGTGGTACAATATGAACGGACGATAAGTGAAAAGGAGGCAGTCTATGAAATTCGGTTTAAAAAAAGCACTGATCGTATCAGTCGGCATCATAGCCGCATCAGGCTATTCCTGCGTCTTCGGGGGAAACAAACGTGCAGATGTCAGATATGCGATAAATACCGTGAGCGAACAGTTCGGGACAGAATTCAGGCTCAAGGCGAAAAGACCGGCAGGCGGTGCTGAGTGCAATATCATAGCTGCGTGCAGAGATACAGGCGATAAGGAGATTAGGATATTCCGCTTTGATAAAAGGTCTCCCGTCAAGACTGACTATATGTTCGTAAAATACGGTGACGAAGCTTATTCCTCTATCCGCAGAGCCGCCGAAAAAGCCGAACCGGGGTGCAAAGTCCTCGTTTCTGATCTTGCGGTAAATCATTTTCCGGACGTGGATTATGATTCGGCCTCAGATCTTGCGTCATATCTTGCTGATAATGACTTCGTGATAAAAGTCATCATTCCCGATAAACCCGATAAAGACGAACTTATAGAAGAATACAAAAAGCTCGCTCTTTCACTCAGGGAAAGCGGGATAAACTGCCGGACGCTCTCTCTTTTGTGTGCAGATTCAAAAGCTGATCTTGATGCCCTGATACCGCCTGACCATATCCCTCACAAAAGGGAACGTGATACAGTTATACCTTCCATATCATGCAGTACATCGATATACAGCGTGTACCGTTCGCTGTCGGAATACTGTGACGATCCTGATAATATCAAAGATGTACTGATACAAATTGACGGAGTGACTGTCAAAAAAATATAATTTCCGGAAAGAATTGAAACAGCAATGCCCCGAAGCACTCTGAAATGCTCCGGGGCGGAACTTTTATCGGCGGATAGCGTTGAGGATACGTCTTCCTTTCCTGAAAACAGCCTGTGCCGCCTTTTCCCTGTAGAGAAACGATGCACCGACAAGCACGGATATCCCGATCATTATCTGCACCGGAAAGACGAGGAGCATTTTCTCCGGGATAAGAAATGCAAGTACAGATATCGCCGCTGCCGGCGGAAGCATCAGACCGATGCGTTTCATGATGAAGTAGACTACAGCTATCGTCAGTGCCGCAGCTATGCACATCGGTATCCCGACCGATACACAGAGCAGCCAGCGTATCCCAGCACCGCTCGCAGCACAGAGAGCGATAAGTGCTATGACCGAGAGCGGCTGTTTCCGTGATACAGCTCCGGGCTTCCAGAATTCCGTAAAAGCCACAAGGAGCGGCGGAGCAGCGGCAAATCTCAGCCCCGTTCCAAGTGCGGAGAATATCACAGCAGTCACGATCAGCCAGCGTATCATCATCTGAATGATATCGTTCCTGTCAGGGAAGGGGAGCTTCCTGAATGGTTTGTCAGCAAGGATATCTTTTCTGATGAGCAGTTGTCTGACCAGAAGGATAAGGGCTGTAAGTATACAGGCCGCCAGCAGATAGACCACTGATCTCGTCTGAAGCAGCACCGGCAGTACAGCCGCCGATATCATAGGGGCAAAACTCGTCCCGGATATCATGAACAGCACCGATGCCGCCAGATATGCCGCACTCATCTGAAACCAGACAGCTCCCGGCATGAACAGGACTATCCCCAGTCCCAGTGCTGCACATACCGCTATAGAGCAGAATATCCGCCGGCTGTCCGTCCTCCATGCGAGTTCGCTTTTCAGCAAAGCTCCGGCCGCTATCGCTGCGATCTCAGGGAATATTATCTCGTTATTCCGAAAAACTTCCGCTGCACCGACCATGCCGCCGATAAGCAGCATCGCACAAAGCAGCGGAATATATGATGATCTCATTGGTCACGCTCCGTTCAGGTCTTTAATTAAATTGATCTCTTTCTGAAAGCACCGTCACTCTTTTCCCCACCGCCTCATAAATCAGCACAGAGCCGACAATTCCGCCCACGCCCTGAATGATATTTCCGGAGATGCCGGGAACTGCTGCGGCGAACGAACCGTACAGGAAGGCTTCAAAAGCGAAATATCCGGCAGTCATGATGACTTCTGCCGTTACAGCGGCGGCGATGCAGGCAGGGACGCTCAATTTCTTTTTGCGGAGCTGCGTGAATACAGCCCATGAAGCCAGAGCCATGAGTCCTTTGATAATGAAAGTAGCCGGAACATACACTGTATATCCTGCAAAAAGGTCGGAGAGAGCCGAACCTGCTCCGGCAGCGAATGCACCGTATAACGGGCCGAGCAGCCATGCAGCGATATTGACGATGCAGTCACCGAGGTTTATATATCCTTTAGTCGGAGTAGGTATCCTTATCATCATCGTAGATACGCACACAAGAGCTGTGAGCATACCTGTTATCGTCATTATCCTTACCTTATGCGTTCTCATTTGTATCACCCTTTACATATTCTATTAGTTTGCCGAGGCAGAGTTCAAAGCTGCTTCCGTACCATGATTCGTCAAAATGGGGGAGTGTCACTTCGATGCAGTCAACTGTATAGTTTACGGCGATGCCGATCATATCCTGATAGTTTTTTCCGAGGACAGCAGCACCGGTGAAGACGCTTGCGAAGATATCACCTGTACCGTGGACGGTCTTGTCGATATTGTTCCTGAACGAATAGTAGAATTTATCGTTCACGGAGTCATAGAGGGCAGCCCCCTGTTTTTCGCTGTCGAAGTGAACTCCTGTAAGAACGGGAGTTTTGCAGCCGAGACCGGCAAGTCTGCGGAGGATATCTTCCGCATACGCCCTGTCATAATCCTCTTTATAGGGAATACCGAGCAGGAAAGCGGCTTCTGTCATATTGGGTATGATAAAATCGGCTTTTGAGCAGAGCTTTGTCATTTCCTGCACGAAATCATCTGTAAAGCCGGCATAGAGCTTTCCGTTGTCAGCCATAGCCGGATCAACGATGATGAGATTATCTTCTCTGCCGAAATCGTCAAAGAAGTCAGAAACGATCTTTATCTGCTCCTTTGAGCCGAGATATCCTGTGTATATTGCGTCAAATTTAAGGTCAAGCTTTTTCCAGTGGGCGGCGATATCGGGAATGTCATTTGTGAGGTCACGGAAAGTCCAGCCCTGAAATCCTCCTGTATGCGTCGAAAGTACGGCTGTAGGGATAACGGCAGTCTCGATGCCCATAGCTGATATGACGGGAAGTGCGACAGTGAGCGAGCATTTTCCGAAACATGAGATATCCTGGATAGTAACAACTTTTTTCATACTTATCATTCCTTTTAAAATATATATGTTTTATAGACTATGTATATTTTACTCCGGAAAAGCAAAAGAGTCAATGACCAGTTTGATATTTTATTTGCATACCAGAATCCTCAGCCTTCTGCTTCTTTTCCATTTTCCTCCAGCTTATGAAGCCGTAGATATCGTTGAAGAGGAAGGCGAGGAAGCACATGACGACGGAGAGATACTCTATATTTTTCAGGCTTGCGAGCGACCATAGTATCACCAGCACGATATCGTTTGAAGCATACGCCGCCGCAAAATACGGACTTCTCCTGAATGTCAGATACACAGCGATAAAGCTCGTCGTCACGGATATCGTGCTTGGCAGGAGATTGGCAGTATGGAAATATTTCAGTATGAAGTAAAAGATCACCGTGACTGCCGCTGCCGGTATAGGTATGAGAAGAAATTCCGTCCGGCTGAGCGAATTCACCCTCACAGTGCTGTGATCGCCGTTGAAAGGATTTTTCAGCCACGAGATGAGCGATATAACAGCCATAGGGCCTGTCATAGCCATGTATGTGAGCATTTCGCCGTAGTATGAGAAGCTGTATGATATGATGCCGTAGAGTATGCAGAAAACTATCATCATCGCCTGAGCCGCAGGATTTCCCTTTGCAGCGAATATGAGCGACGTGACTCCGAGCAGCGAAGCCGAAAGCGAAAGAACGCTCCCTCCGCCGAATATGAAACAGGGAACAAGTATCATCAGCACAGATATGCACCACAGGAGCTTTTCTCCGGCAGTAAAATAATCAAGTATCTTTTTCATCACAGACCTCCCCGACAGTATACTTGCTGCTTATAAAGAGGTTTATACCTTTTAGTGGGGGAAACCTTTCTGAGGAAAGGTTCTCCCCCACACCCCCTTCCAAAG
>CADBQF010000014.1 GCA_902796705.1 Ruminococcus flavefaciens | reverse complement strand
CTTTGGAAGGGGGTGTGGGGGAGAACCTTTCCTCAGAAAGGTTTCCCCCACTAAAAGGTATAAACTTCTTTATGAGTACCGGGCTTAGGCTGCCCGCTGATATAAGATATATCATCTAAAAAACGATTGTTATAAATTAAATAAATCGAATAAATGTAGAAAATAATGAATTGACAGTGAAATTCTTGAATTAAGGTGCAAGATGTGATATAATGCAGTTTGGTGTTAAAATCAAATAAGGAGGAAGACTTATGGCAGCAGCACAGATATTTGCCGTTATCATCTTTGCAGCGATGTTTCTGATGATCGTACTTGACAAGATAGAGCGGCATCTTGTAACGCTTGGCAGCGGTGTGCTTACACTTGTCGTTGTTTTCGGCATCTGCATGAAAAACGGAAAGGCGATATGGGACACACTTGCGATCAAAGGCTTTGCAACAAAGGAATTCTGGTATCAGGTGACAGAAAGCGAAAGCAAAGGAATCAACTGGGCGACGATAATTTTCATAGCCGGCATGATGGTAATGGTGGAGGGCATGGCAAAAGCCGGATTCTTCCGGTGGCTTTGTATGCAGATAGCGTATATCGTCAAATGTAAGACGATCCCGGTATTCATTACGTTCATGATAATGTCCGCTGTACTTTCAATGTTCATCGACAGCATCACGGTCATCATGTTCCTTGCAGCAGTCACTATCGAACTTGCACAGCTTCTCAAATTCAATCCCGTACCCATGATACTTGCAGAGATATTCTGTGCGAACCTCGGCGGTTCGGCAACGATGTGCGGAGATCCCCCGAACATCATCGTTGGTACATCACTCGGATATTCATTCTTTGATTTCCTTACGAATACAGGACTTGTAGCAGGCATATCGCTTGTAGTGTCAGTAATTTTCTTCTACATCGTATTCCGCAAAGAACTCGTCACAGAGGGCAGCGGAAATGTAGATATGTCAAAGTTCCCGAAGCCGTCTGAAGCTATCACGAACAAGAAGGATTTCATCATCAGCAGCATAATTTTCGGCATAGCAGTCGTTCTTCTCATAACACACTCTATGACGCATCTCACAGTTGCAACGATAGGTCTTTTCATAGCTGTGATAACACTTATCACATCAGCAAAGGACGCACCGGAACTTCTGAAGAAAGTCGATTACAAGACGCTCGTTTTCTTCATCGGACTTTTCATAGTCGTAGGCGGACTTGAAGAAACAGGCATACTTGAATATATCGCAAAGTTCATAGAAAAGATAAGCGGCGGAGATGCTATGCTCATGATAGCTATTATCCTCTGGATATCAGCTTTAGCAAGTGCATTCGTTGACAATATCCCGTTCGCTGCAACAATGGTACCTGTAATACAGAGCCTTGCAGAAGCCTCCGGAGTACAGCTCAGCACACTTGCATGGGCATTGTCCATAGGAACAGACATCGGCGGAAGTGCAACACCTATCGGTGCATCTGCGAACGTTGTAGGCACGTCCGTAGCTGCAAAGAACGGTTATCCTATCGGCTGGGGAAAATACTGCAAGAGACTTGCACCGGCTACTATCATCGTTCTTGCGATATCGACTGTATACATATTCGTGAGATATCTGTGATATCATAGTGAAGGCAGGAGGTAATACCATGGGACAGTTAATCATTTCAGTCGGAAGAGAGTTCGGAAGCGGCGGAAGAGTCATTGCCGAGGAACTCGCCAAAAGATTCGATATCCCGATATATGACCGTCATCTCATCACCGAGATAGCCGAAAAGACAGGACTTTCTCCGGAAGAGATAGAAAAATACAACGAGAACCCCAAGCATCGTATTTTTTCAAGGAACGTCAGAGGCTACAGCAATTCTATCGAGGACAATATCGCTGAGATGCAGTTCGATTTCATCAGGAAAAAGGCTGAGAGCGGCGAATCTTTCGTGGTAGTCGGACGATGTTCAGAGTCAAAGCTGAAAGGCTTCGACGGACTTGTATCGCTCTTTATACTCGCTGACACAGATAAAAAGATAGAGCGTGTCATGAAGGTATATGAGCTTGATGAAGAGCAGGCAAAAGAATTTATCATAAAGAAGGACAAGAAGAGAAAACGCTATCACAACTATCACTGCTCAGGCGACTGGGGCGATTCAAGATTATATGATCTTTGCATCAACAGCAGCCGTCTCGGTATCGACGGAACGATAGATATTCTTGAAAACTATATAAAAGCGAGAAACAAATAATATGTGACAAGACCGCTTGTATAAGTTATACAGGCGGTTTCATATTTAATAGTATATACCAAAAGTTATATACGAAAGGAGTTTGTCTATATGAAAAAGATCACACATATGCTCATTGCTTCGGCAGCAGCCCTCTCACTTTCCCTCACAGGCTGCACTCTTTATCAGGACGGACAGGAATTCGTGGAAGAAGTAAGCTATGCCGATCCCCTCTCTGAGCTTAATGCTGACAATGCGGCGGCTTATGTCGAAGATGCAGAGTCAGTATACGATTCGCTGAGATTCGTTCCGGAGATGTTCTACGGAAAATACACTGCAAGCGGCGTAACAGGAACAGAGCTTTCCGATGAGGCAAAGGAAAGCTTCCTCGAAAACATGGACTATACAGCTATAACAGGCATCGACGAGCCTGTATCATCACTTCCGTTCAGGACGGAAGCAGGTATCCATTCAAATGTGACCTCTCTCAATTATCTCAATGGATACAACTGGATGCAGCTCTATTTCGCTGACGAAAAAGGAAACGTCTATCCCGTTGAAGCTGCCTATAATCTTGAGGGAAAGAAGCTCCGTGTCCGCCCTCTCAAAAGCTACAGCTACGACTCCGAGGAAAAAAGGCTTGACTATACTTTCACCGGAGAAACACTGGAATATGATTATTCGTTCAAGGGCTCTGAAATGACGCTCTCGACCGGCGGAAAGAGCGTGACGCTCTCCTCGGAAGACCTCTCCTCCGTGAACGGAGAATACATCTGCGATGCTAACCTTGCCAAGGATTCCGAGAAGCTCGGCGGCATCGAAAAGATAAATCTCACAAGTTCCGAACGCTACATCGTTGTTGACGGCGTAAGACATGATTCTCCGGCAGTACAGTTCGGAGAAGACGGAATATGCACTCTTTCATGGAGCGATGCAAACGGAACAGGCGGATTCAGGCTCGTTTATTTCTACGGCGACGACGACGGACTTGTCCTCACCGACGGTCAGAAGAATTATCTTTTCACCGAAAGAGAATGGGATCTCTATTCCGGAGATGTCTCGACTAACCTCAGCATCGACGATGCAGAAAAAGCCAAAGACCTCACACCCGAACAGCTCGGAAAGATCAATCAGGAGATCGATGAACTCTACGCCGACCTCTCAGCCGCATTCGATGAAGCAGGCATCAACGCCGTTATCAATGAGGAGACCGGTGAGATAGCACTCGATTCAGTCGTACTCTTCGGAGTAGACAAGGCTGATATCTCCGACGAGGGTAAGGAATTCCTCAATAAGTTCCTCCAGACATATACATCAGTGATATTCAGCGAAAAGTACGACGGATTTGTTACACAGATCGAAGTCTCCGGCCATACCGATTCAAACGGCGGATATCAGCACAATCTCGAACTCTCACAGGAGAGAGCCGATAATGTCAAGAAATACTGCCTTACCGACTATACCGGCATCGACAAGAAATACACAATGATGCTCTCCGGTATGCTCACTTCCGTCGGATACGCATACGATAACCCGGTTCTTGACGACAAGGGCAATATAGACATGGAAGCCAGCCGCCGTGTATCATTCAGATTCATGGTCAATATCGAAGACAACTAAACCGCCCCTTACATGGCAGCTTGTACTTTTTATTGGGGAAAACCCTTTTGAAAAAGGGTTCTTCCCCAAACCCCTTTCCTAAAACTTTCAGTGTAAAATTTCCCCTGACGGGACGCTCTGGCAAACTTTGCCTTAAACGATAGCTATCGTGAGCGTCCCGTCAGGGGAAATTTCATGTTAAAAGTCTTTGGAAGGGGGTGTGGGGGAGCAATGCCAACAACTTAAGCGTTAATGGCATTTACCCCGCATAAAAAATCAAACAAGATTTCAAAGAAAATGATGTACAAAAGCGAG
>CADBQF010000013.1 GCA_902796705.1 Ruminococcus flavefaciens | reverse complement strand
TCATTCACAGCCGGGATATCGTACATCACGCCGCCTGCAAGCATACAGAGCGAGAGAGCGGCTGCGGTCATTTTTTTCATTTTCATATAAAACCCTCCTCATATGACTCTGGAAATAAAATTACACTTATTATTATACCATTATGCAATAAAACAGTCAATATGAACAATAAAAAACATCTCTCCGGAAAATTTATATTGCAGGCAGCCCCTCACCTGCGTGCAGACTATAATTGCAAGGGACAGCGTTCCGCCGGTAGTTCAGAACAGCCGTAATGCGGCTTCGACGCTTTGTCATTGATATATCAATATCTTAGTGCATTTCTGAGTCCAGAACTGCATTTCAAAAGCACAAAAAATCATTTACTTTATACAAAAAATATGCTATAATCATTTCAGAAAATAAAATGGGAAAGGAGGCTTATTTTTTAGTAATATTTACCACATATTTACCACCAGTTCCCCACCGGAACAGAAAAGGAGTGTAATTTATGACAGGCAGTAAAAAGATCACATTGCGTGCTGTCTCGGTTATCTCTGCTCTTTTCATGGTGCTGGCTTTGCTGGCTGCTGTCCCTCAGCAGCAGTCATTCGCAGCCGGTACTGACCTGTATGTAGGATATTCAGGCAGGAGCAACAACTTCTCGACAGTACAGGAAGCTGTCAACAAGGCAGCAAGTATCAATCCCTCAAGCGAGAGCCAGCGTGTTACAATACACATCGCTCCCGGAACTTATCGTGAGCAGGTAGTCGTTCAGACTCCGTACATCACCTTCGTCAATGACGAACCCTCAAAAGGCGATGTTCTCCTCACATGGTACTACGGTATAGGCTATAAATACTACAGTGCCAACTCAAAAGGCTATTACGATGCCTCGGCAGCTAAATCAAAAAGCACCAAGAACGTGGCTAACTACCGCTGGGGTGCAACAGTTCAGCTCTGGCCGAAGGCTGAATATTTCAAGGCTAAGAATATCGTCTTCGAGAATTCTTTCAACCGCTATATGACTTCTGAGGAGATCGCTGACGGCGTTGAAGCTACAGGCGAAACTCTCACAGTCGCACGTACATCAGGTTCAGATGTAAAGTCAAAGGCTTATACAGAGCGTGGAGCTGCTTTCTCGGCAGACGCAGCATACTGCGAGTTCCTCGGCTGTACTTTCCTTTCGAGCCAGGATACGCTCTACACAGGCGGTTCTCCTGAGTATTACAAAAACTGCGTCATCGAAGGTCAGACAGACTACATCTTCGGAGACTGCTCTGCTGTTTTCGATTCATGTGAACTCCGCTGGAAAGGCTACAGCTCCGGTTCAGTGGGCGGCTACATCACAGCCGGCAGAGATGACAGCAACGACGATACAGGCTATCTCTTCAACAACTGCAAGATCACGGCTGCATCGGGACTTACTGTTTCAGCAGGCTATCTCGGCAGACCGTGGAGAGATACGGCAAAGGCAATGTACATCAATACAACGCTCGCTTCCTCAAATCTCATCACAGCAGAGGGCTGGACTTCCATGAGCGGCGTACAGCCGGAAAATGTCGCAGGCTTCAAGGAATACGGCACAAAGCTCGCTAACGGCACAGCAGTTGACCTCTCCAAGAGAAAGGGACATACTCTCTCCGCAAGCGATGCAAACGGCATAAAGCTCACAAACTACATGAAGAACTGGACTCCCGCTTATCTCAACGAGTCAGCTTCATCTTCCGGACAGCAGGGAACGACTGTATCAGGTGCGATAACTCTCTGCGGCGGCTGGTATGAGGAAGCATTCGCTGAATGGGACTCTTCCAAGATAGGCAGCAATGTCAAGGTAAGCTATGCACTTTCAGGCTCATCGAGCTACACAGCAGTCGATTCTCAGCTCATTAGGAGCAACCGTGTGGATATCCCCGGACTCAAGGGCAATACAAAGTATGATATCAAGGTAGAAGGTTCTTCCGGAACAGCTTCATGCACTGTCACAACAATGGCATTCGACAGAAGCGGATATGCTCACTACAACTACAAGGGCGTAGGTGCTTACAATGATGACGGTACGCTCAAATCAGGCGTGACTGTTATCTATGTAACCAATTCAAACAAGGATTCTGTCACATACAACGGCAAGACCGGTCTGTACAATATCTTCTACAGCGGCAAGCCGAGCAATGTTGTATTCAGATTCATCGGCACTATCGATGTTCCGTCAGGTGCAAAGGCTAACGACGGAAAGCAGAACGACGGTTCAAGTATGCTCTACCTCCAGTACGGCGAGAACGTTACTGTTGAAGGTATCGGCTACAATGCAAACCTCAACAAGTGGGGCTTCGAGATGAAGAGATGTACGAGCTGCGAAGTCAGAAATCTCTGGCTCGGTCAGTACCCCGATGACGGTATCTCAATGACAGGCGACAGCTCAAACAAGTCAACTCATATGTGGATACACAATAATACTATCGAAAAAGGCTACAATGCCTATGCCGGAAACGGTACTGTAGACGCTGACAAGGCTGACGGCGACGGTTCAGCAGATATCAAGTGGTCTGAATATATCACTATCTCCTACAACGAGTTCAAGGACTGCCACAAGACTTCTCTCGTAGGCGGCGGCCCGACTCAGTTCCAGGACTGGATAACTTATCACCACAACTGGTTCAACAACACAGAATCACGTAACCCCCGTGCAAGAAATGCACATATCCACAGCTTCAACAACTACTTCACAACTAACAAGCAGTACGGTCTCGGAGCTTCTTACAACTCAAAGATCTTCTCAGAGGCTAACTACTTCGAGCAGACATATCTCCCGCTCGATGCAGTAAATATGGGCAGCGATGCTTATTCAGGCACTATCAAGTCATACAACGACAAGTTCGACAACTGCACTATGGGCAGCGGACTTGCATACAAGATAGTTTCTTCCAGAACCGAAAAGGCTTCTATCAGCAACCTCAAATCAGGCGGAGATGCTTACGATAACTTCGATCTCTCGATGTACAGCTATACTCCCCAGACTCCCGATCAGGCAAAGGCTGCAGTCAAGGAATACGCTGGCCGTATGCAGCAGAAAGGCTACAATGCCGGCACAGCATCAGGCGGAGACAGCACTTCCGGCGAGAATTTCAGGGACGGAATGACTGTTATGTTCCAGAATGTCAACAGCGGTCTTTACATGGAAGTTACTGACGGCAAGGCCGAGAACAGCTCCAATATCCAGCAGTGGGGTGCTAACGGCGAAGGTCAGAACAATTCCGGCGACTGGAACACATGGAAGCTCGTTTCAGCTGGAAACGGCTACTACTACATCTACTCCATGCTCGCAGGCGGCAATACTTTCGTGCTTGACGTTGCAGGAAGAAAAGCCGACGACGGTGCAAACGTTACTCTCTACCAGTCAAACGGCGGAGACAACCAGCAGTTCAAATTCACTAAGAACAGCGACGGCTCTTACAAGATACTCACAAAGGTATCAGGAGACAAGTCAACTGTAGAAGTTTCAGGCGGAAGCACAGAGCATGGTGCAAATGTTCAGCAGTGGACAAACAACGGCTTCAACTGCCAGGACTGGAAAGTTATCGAGGTAGCTCTCCCTGTAAACGGTGTCATCGCTAAGAACCTCATCGTTTCAGATGCAGACCACGCTTCTTCATGGAGCATAGCAGAAAATGCACAGACAGGCGACAAGTTCTTCGGTGACCGTGATTTCACTATCGAAGCACTCCCGTCATCACTCACAGGAGCAGAGCGTATCGTTACAGCGTGCGACTCCAAGACAGTTGAGACAGGCCTTGCTTCATTCACAGCAGGCACGGACGCTGTAGTTTATATCGCACTCGATGCAAGAGTTGCATCAGTTCCGTCATGGCTCTCAGGCTATACGGCAACAGGCGAGACTCTCACAGCAAATGCACTCACATTCAATATCTATTCAAAGACAGTCAAGGCTGGCGACAGAGTTGAACTCGGCACGAACGGACAGAGCAGCGGCGTTATGAACTACGCTGTATTCCTCCAGGAAAAGCCGGCAGAGACAACGACGACCACCACAACAACGACTACAACTACAACTACAACGACTACCACAACAACTACAGTTCCGGCAGCAAAGACATACGGCGATGCAAACTGCGACGGAACAGTCGATATCTCCGATGCTGTACTTATAATGCAGTACCTCTCAAATCCGGACAAGTATCCGATAAGCGAAGAGGGACTTGCAAATGCTGACTGTACAGACAACGACGGCGTAACACCTCTCGATGCACTTGCAATACAGATGGTCGAAGCCAAGACGATCACCGCAGCAGCACTCCCGACAACAGCCGCATATCTCCAGTCACTAATTTCCTGATGAGATAAGAAGAGCCATAACACCGAGGTGTTATGGCTCTTTTCTATGCGTTCCTCCCGGCGGCTTTTCAGCGTCTTCGGCGGAAGGCGGGCATTATTTTTTTTCTGTAGATCTCCCTGCACAGGTCGAGGTTGAAGTCATAGAGGATAAATACGATATTGCACGCTCCGAGCATGATGTACGCTCCGTATTTTCCTATTTCGTCAAATTCATCAAGCATCTCATCGAGTCCGAATATATATACCGTCACAAAGAAATACGTTATCACACAGATATTGAACAACGCAAGTTTGACTGCCGCACGCAGGGGCTTCAGCTTTATCTTCTGTATATATATCCGCAGTATGGGATAATGGCCGAATACCATGATGAACACCAGTGCCGCTTCCTTGTCAAATGTCACGAACATCGAGAGAAGTCCTACGGCGATGTATGTCAGGAACGCCCAGCCTGTGCTGACTTCCTGTGCTATTATCATCATGAGGACTCCGGCGATCATCGGCAGGAGCAGATAAAGTGCCGGCATTATCCCGGCAAGGAACATCGTCACTATACAAAGTGCTGCGACTATCCCTCCGAGTGCTACACGATAGCTTATATCCCTCATCGGCGGCTGTTCCCGCTGTTTTTCAGCTTTGACTTCTGTATCTCGTATGTCACGGCTGAAAGGAGCTTATGCGGCAGGAACCTCGATGCGAACACGCCTGCTCTCACCATGAGTCCGGGGATAGCTATGAGCTTTCCGGCGAAGAGCTTTCTGAGGGCATAGTCTGCGACATATTCCGGAGTCACAGGCTTTACGCTGAATTCCACGCCTGCTCTCCTGTTGAAATTCGTATCTACCGGGCCGGGACAGAGAACGGTTACTTTTATATCCCTGAATCCGTCACGCCTCAGTTCCTCTGCTGCGGCGAATGTGAGCCTTACGACGTAATTTTTGGCTGCGTAATACGATGCGAGCAGAGGGCCTGTCAGGAAGCCGGCTGATGATGCTACATTGAGGATATATCCCCTTCTGCGTTTCTTGAAGTCACGCAGGAAGAGCTTCATGAGGATATGGACGGCTGTTATGTCCACATCGATGAGCCTGAGTTCGTCTTCGAGCGGTATCTCGTCGAATCTGCCGAAAATTCCGAAGCCGGCGTTATTGACGAGCATATCGACGTTCTTTCCGGAGCAGAAGCGGTAAAGCTCCATGACCTGCTCCCTGTCGGATAATTCTGCACGGAATGTCTCGGTACTTTCTCCGAATTCTTTTTTAAGGGCGGCAAGTTCTTCTTCGTTCCTGCCTGAGAGAATGAGCTTCCAGCCTTTTCTGTGAAGCTCACGGGCGATACATCTTCCTATGCCGGAAGTTGCTCCTGTAATGAGTGCCTTCATATATCTTCATTCCTTTCAAGAATTGATCTTTTTGAATATATCGCTGCGGTACAGGCTGTCTGCACCGAAAAGGAAAAGCGTCTGCTCATAGTCGTCAGGATCGATGAAATGGCTTAGTCCTCCGTCAATATGCTCCGGAGATATTATCGCTATCTCGCTGTAGTGCTGCACAAGGAACTGCACGAAGCAGTCGGCATAACTGTCCTTGATGAGC
>CADBQF010000012.1 GCA_902796705.1 Ruminococcus flavefaciens | reverse complement strand
CTCTGCTCACGGGTGATGACTTTTTCCCAGTCCCACTGGTCAACGAATATCGAGTGGGTATTGTCTGTATCGTCATCACGGCGGATAGCATTCATATCAGTATAGATACCCTCTCCCGGAGCGTATCCGTAGCGGTAGAGAGCCATTCTCTTCCACTTTGCGAGAGACTGAACGACTTCTGCTTCACCGCCTATCTCCTTGATATCAAAATCTACCTTGCGTTCAACGCCGTTGAGGTCATCGTTTATACCGCTTCCCTTGCGGACGATGAGCGGAGCTGAAACTCTGTCGAGCGTGAGTGCGAATGAAAGTGCCTGCTGGAATATATCCTTGATATATTTTATAGCGTGCTGGGTTTCTCTTAATGTGAGAGCCGATCTGTAGCCCTCCGGTATATAAAGCGATCTTGACATAAAACATCTTTCCTTTCATATGACTCGCTGTATCGCCATTGACACAGTGAGCTGCTTTATATTTTCACGGAACGAGTCCGTTCATTGAGCTGAATCAGTTTTTGCGTGTGAGCGTGAATGTTTCTCCGCCGTCATTGACAGTCATGGTATCGCCGTCTACCTCGATCTCTGCCGGTGAACCTGTTCTGCCGTTCATCGTTATGCTGAGAGTTCCGGCATCTTTGTCGTGTTCATAAGAGCCGTTGAAGCTGACGTTGATGAAAGCGACTCCGCTCTCCCTGAATTCCACGCCTGCCTCGTCGCCTATCATGATGCCCATTTCCTGCGGATAGTTGTACTCTCCGTACTTGTCGTCGGAGGGTTCTTTCTTCTGGAACGTCACGAGAGTTGAGCAGTCTGTGCCTATCTCAAGGTTAGTTCCGTCAAAGCCGATGATATCGAGCTGCTGTCCCTGGAGCGTGAATCCGCTGTCGCTGAGGCTCATGAGCTGCGAGCAGTCGAACGAAACTCTGAATTTCATATCGCTGCCGCCGCTGAAAGTCAGCGTAGACTCACCGAGCTTCATGCCCTGTGATTCGATCTGCGAGACAGAATCCGCTCCGATAAGGCTGTTTACTGCCTCCTCGCTGAGCGTCCATGTTCCCTCGACGGATACATCTTCCTTTTTTTCAGCTTTATCGTCTTTTGTTTCCGGCTCTGAACTTTCAGAAGCCTTTGCTGCGGTGTCCGTGCTGCTGTCCTCATCTTTTCCGCACGAAGCGAGCGGGCATGACATAAGCACACAGACAGCCAGAAGTGCGATGATCTTTTTCATATTTCACCTCTTTGCAATACTCCCTGTACCGCAATGATACAGGGAGTTCAATAGCTGTATATTCAGCAAGCGTCAGATCCTTCCTGACGTTTACGGTAATTACTTCTTGCGTGTGAGAGTAGCAGTCTTGCCTTCGCTGCTTGTGATCTCCATTTTATCGCCGTCGATCTTTACAGTTGAAGGATCGCCAAAATCGTCCTCATCGTCAGACTTCAGCTTGAGTTCGCCGCTCTCCTTGTCGTATGTGTAAGTACCGCCCACGTTCATATCCATGTAAGAAACGCCGCTCTTCTCGAATATGAACTTGGCATTATAATCTTCAGGCATTCCCATATCAGCAGGTATCTTATACTCG
The DNA here is from genome assembly GCA_902796705.1 of Ruminococcus flavefaciens. GTDB lineage: Bacteria > Bacillota > Clostridia > Oscillospirales > Ruminococcaceae > Ruminococcus > Ruminococcus flavefaciens_W. Next base: position 7,013 of record CADBQF010000012.1, on the reverse strand, counting down.
CCGTACTTGTCATCAGACTTTTCAGTTCTCTCGAAGGTCATTATAGTTTGACCGTCCATGCCGACAGCAAGATTTGTACCGTCGAAATCGATGACCTCGATATCCATGCCGGAGATCTTGAAGCCGTCATCTGTCAGGCACATGATCTCAGAGCAGTCAAGTGAAACGTGCATCTTCGCAGTTTCATCGTCCTTGAATTCCATAGAAGCATCTGTGAGCTTCATGCCCTGTTCTTCGATCTCATCAAGTCCGCCGTCCATGAGGACATTGATAGACTCCTCGTCAAGAGTCCATGTGCCGACGATAGAGTTCTTGTCCTTCTTCTCTGACTTTGCAGAGCTTGATTTTGTGTCCTTTGCGTCGTCGTCCTTATCCTTGTCTCCGCAGGCAGCGAAAACGCAGGTGCATAAAGCACAAGCAGTCAAGAGTGATAAAAGTTTCTTCATTTTCATTCATTCCTTTTCTTCATTATATATTTATTATCCAGACGCTCAGAAGATGAGCAGTCTGATAATATGTGTTCCCCACCGGTATTCAGCAGCAACGAGATTTATAAAGCTGCCGAGCCGGATATTATCCCCTTTTTCATAAACAGTCCCCGCAGTGAACATACGGTATTTAAGGGACTTCATGTCATAGTACATCACGGTAGCTCCGTATCTTCCCTTACGGCAGATGAAGCCCATGACTTTTTTCAGTTTTTTCCTGCGTGACAGCGGCAGCAGCCTTAAAACAGCCGAAGCAGTCACGCCGAGCAGCATTCCGGCTGTGACATACACGAATGCGATATCCCAGCCGCAGACGGCAAGAGCTATGATGAATACGATCTCAAAGACAGCCGCTGCAAGGAGATGCTGTCTGATGATATACATTCTCACGAGCCGCAGAGTGCCTTCGCTTATGGAAGTATCTCCTATATTTGCAAGGAGCTTCTTCTTCACCTCCGGACTCATCTTCTTCATGAGCTTTCTGTCCCTGTACCAGCGGTACCCACGCACCATTGCGAACGGCAGCAGAAAGACAGCACAAAGCATCGAGCCGACAACAAGGATCATATCCATATCAGGACATCTCTTATCTGATAGAACCTACAGTTCTCGGATAGAGTATAACGTCACGGATATTAGCCATGCCTGTTGTGTACATGATAAGTCTCTCGAAGCCGAGTCCGAAACCGCCGTGCGGTACAGAGCCGTACTTTCTCAGGTCAAGGTAATCGCTGTAGAGGTCGAGGTTCATGTTCCTCTCGTTCATAGCAGCAACGAGCTTGTCGTAATCAGCTTCACGCTCGCTTCCGCCGATTATCTCACCTACGCCCGGAACGAGGAGGTCAACGGCAGCAACGGTCTTTCCGTCGGGATTCTGCTTCATATAGAACGACTTGATCTCCTTGGGGTAATCAGTTACGAATACAGCCTTCTTGAAAACTTTCTCAGAGATGTATCTCTCGTGTTCTGTCTGGAGGTCGCAGCCCCACTCAACAGGATATACGAAATTCTCGCCCGACTCCTGGAGGAGCTTTATAGCTTCTGTATATGTCACTCTTCCGAAATCGTGTGAGATGAGTTCTTCAAGACGTGCCTTGAGTCCCTTTTCAAAATGAGCATCGAAGAATGCGACTTCGTCAGGGCATTTGTCGAGGAGGTCACGGATAACGTGCTTGAGCATATCCTCAGCTATCTCGATAACGTCATCGAGTTCAGCAAAAGCCACCTCCGGCTCGATGTGCCAGAATTCAGCAAGGTGCTTGGGAGTATTGCTGTTCTCGGCTCTGAACGACGGGCCGAAAGTATAGATCTTTCCCATAGCTGTAGCAGCCATTTCGCCTTCGAGCTGACCGGAAACGGAAAGACCTGCTCTCTTTCCGAAGAAGTCGTTTGCGTAGTATTCTTCCTCGGTCTTGTATTCTGTAGTGAAGCCGTTTGTAGTTACCTGGAACATCTCACCTGCACCCTCGCAGTCGCTTCCGGTGATAAGGGGCGTGTTGATGTATACGTAGTTATGGCTCTGGAAATAGCTGTGGAGTGCAGCAGCAAGCACAGAGCGGACTCTCCATACAGCATTGAAAGTATTCGTTCTGCTTCTCAGGTGAGGCATGGAGCGGAGGAATTCAAGCGTATGGCCTTTCTTCTGGAGGGGATAGTCCGTGGGACATTCACCGAGGACTTCTATATCTCCCGGAAGAGCATTTATCTCAAATGTATTGTTTCTGCCGGCAACTACATTTCCCGTAACTTTGAGAGACATACCTACACGGGGTTCTTTGTAGTCGGCACTGTCGCCTTTTTCGATGACTATCTGGATATTTTTGAGTGAAGTACCGTCGTTGAGTTCAACGAAGGCAACGCTCTTTGAGTTTCTCGAAGTACGCACCCAGCCGCATACAGTCACCTGCTTGCCGGCATAGCTTTCAGATGTGATGATATCTTTGATATCGATGTGTTTCATGAATATCTTCCTTTCGATAATTATTCAGACGGGAAAACAAAAAGCTCCCGTCCCGACAGGACGGAAGCATAAATACTTTCGTGGTACCACCTGAATTACCGCTTTCAAAAGCGATCACTTTTGTCCGCTGTAACGTGCGGAACACGTCGCACCTACTTGCCGGAAGGCTTTCAGATAGCTGCTCTGGAGTGTTATTCACACCGGCTCTGATATGCGGCTCGCACCATTTCCGCACTCTCTGGGAACGATATCCGGGGTTACTTCTCTCCGTCACTGCATTTGGTATAAAACATAATGTAATTCTACCATTTTCCGAAAGATTTGTCAAGTGGGATTTTCAATATTTTATCTCTGCATCTTCAAGCACTTGTTCGTCATGATACACAAAACATCACCGCATGAAAAGCATACTTATGCCGTGTTCACGGGCGATCTTCTCGGCACGCTTGGTATTGAAGCGGCGGAAGACTCTCACCATCTGCCTGTAGGCTTTCTTTGTGTCCTCCGGAGGGAGGCGGTCATTTACCATTTCGAGGATATCGACGTTATAGAGATTCTCACAGCCTGTGAAAGCGTCCTCACGTATATCCCTTGTATTGATGCTTATGACCATATCCGTGAGATTCTGACAGCCGTAGAACGACCAGCCCGATATAGTTTTCAGCGAAGCCGGGAGAGATATCTTTTCGAGACTTCTGCACCATGCGAAGGCACTCTCGCCTATCAGTGTGACGAACTCCATGCGTATATCTTTAAGGCTGTAGCACTCCGAGAATGCGGCATTGCCGATGACTTCCGCCGATATGGGCAGTTCGACTTTTCTGAGCGATTTGCACGAGTAGAATGACAGGTCGTTTATCTTCTGTATCTTTTCAGGTATTTTCAGTTCTTCAAGGCTTCCGCATCTTGCGAAAGCACCCTTGCCTATTTTTGTGAGCGAAGCCGGAAGATCAAGATGACGCAGGCTGAGGCATTTCAGGAAGGCATTGTCAGCGATAGTCTCCAGCGACGGAGAGAACACGACTTCTTCAAGATTGAAGCAGTGTGCGAATGCGAATTTATCGACGAGCGTAACGGAGCTTCCCATGATTATCTTCTTCACAGTCTCATTGCTGCGGAAAGCGTATTTTCCGATAGTCCGCACTCTGTCGGGGATAAGGATAGTTTCTGTCGTGCCTATGTATTTGACGAGCGTGCCGTTCTTGTCGATGAACATATTATTGTCATCGCTGACGGGATCAGGAGAGCTTGCTTCAAGCTGGAGTTCGAGGAGTTCATCTTCATCGAAGCCGATAATGTCGCTGTCGTCAGCCGGGACTTCCGGAACGATGACCGGCGGCGGAGCATATCCGACAGTTCCGTCCGGGCGGACGATAGATACAGGCGGCGGAGCGGTCTTTCCGTAGTCGAAGACATTTCCCTCGCTGTCAGCTTTTGCCCAGTGCGGCTCGGCAGGTTCGGGAATGACTGAAATTTTCCTGTGAAGCACGGGAGCTACCCTGCGTGCATCATCGGCCGGAGCGGAAGGCTTTTTAAGGACTTTTCCATGCTCTTTTGCCGGAGCAGGAGCTTCATCTTCGGCGGAAGTTTCTTTTTCCTTAACTTTCACGGGAACGGTCTTACTGCCGTGGGAGACTTTGCGGACATGGACTTTTTTAGCCTTGTGTTCTTCCTGAACAGCCGGAGCGGAGATGATTTCTTCCGGAGGTGACTGTATGTTTTCCGGTGCAGCAGGAGCGGTATTTTCCTCTGCTGCCTTACGTGCAGCAGCCGCCTCCTTTTCGCAGTACGGACAAGAGCTGAACTTATCCGAATTATAATAATGTTCATTTATGCACTTGGTCATTTTCATTCTATCTATCCGCTCCTTTGTGAGCCGGCTCTCCGGCGGTGGTTCGATCAGACGATGCAGGAGATACGATCCCTGCTGGCTGTTTGCTTATTTATGTTACAAAAATGATTATACCACATCTCCGTCAGAAAATCAATATATCTCTCGCTATTTTATTGATTTTGTGTAATATGCCGCTTAACTTGCTCTGTGGGGACGCGGCCTTGCGGTGGAACTATCTGACCTTTGTAGGGGCGGCGTTCCGCCGCCCGTGATTCGCCGGCGGTTTACTTTGCTTCAGGCATAGTATGTCCGGAACGGCCGCAAAGCAAGCTTCGCTGCTTTGCTTACTTCTTTTTTACCACCGGTAGTTTGCTTTGCTTGAGGGGTAGTAAGTCCAAGGCGGCCGCAAAGGTTTGCTTCGCTGCCTTTGCTTTGTTTTTAGGTGGACTCCGTCCCCCTCGCTCACCCCCTGCAAGGAGGATCACGATCCCCCTTGACTCCCATTATGCGGCTTCGCCGTTTTTTTATTTTTCTTTTTTTATTTCGTTTGCACCGGGTTATCATAATTGACATTTTTTGTGCATTATGATAAAATTAAATTGATATTGCGGCTTCCCTGCCGCCCGAAAGGAGCTAAAGCATTATGAAAATGATCCACCTTTCCGACCTTCACCTCGGAAAAAAGCTCAACGAACTCTCCCTCCACAAAGATCAGGAATTTATCCTGAAAGAGATACTCTCCGTGATCGACGACGAATCCCCCGACTGTGTCATCATCGCCGGTGATATCTACGACCGCCAGATGCCCTCCGCCGAAGCTGTCAGCCTTTTCGACAGTTTCCTCTGCTCGCTCGCTGAAAGGGAACTCGAAGTCTTCATAATAAGCGGAAACCACGACTCCGCCGAGAGGATAGCTTTCGCTTCACGCATTCTCGACAAAAACGGCATACATATGTCGCCCGTGTACAATAATGATATAAAGCCTTTCACGCTCTCCGACGAATACGGCGAAGTGAATTTCTATATGCTCCCCTTCATTCGTCCGGCTGATGTAAGGCGTTTTTTCCCGGACAAGACTATCTCGACATATATGGAAGCTGTCGATACGGCAGTTGATGCCATGAATGCCGATTTTTCCGCAAGGAACGTCATAATAACGCATCAGTTCGTGACAGGTGCTTCGAGCTGCGACTCGGAGGAACACATTGTCGGCGGCACTGAAAATATCGATATATCCGCCTTTGACGGATTTGACTATGTTGCCCTCGGTCATATCCACGGCCCGCAGAACGTCGGCAGCGAACGTGTCCGCTACTGCGGAACTCCCCTGAAATATTCCTTCTCCGAAGCCTGCCACGAAAAATCCGTAACGGTCGTCACGCTCGGAAAAAAGGGCGATCTTGCTGTACGTACAGTCCCCCTCGTCCCTTTAAGAGATGTCCGTGAGATAAAGGACGATTTCGCTGCGGTAATGGAAATGGAACATTCCGAAGACCTCATCTCCGTCACCCTCACCGACGAGGACGATATCCCCGATGCCATGAACAGGCTGCGACGCATCTTCCCGAATATCCTGCAAGTCAGGTACGACAACAGCCGCACACGCTCGGCGGCTGACTATTCCGGTGCGGCGGCTTCCGACGAGAAAACTCCCCTTGAACTGTTTGAGGACTTCTACCTGCTCCAGAACAATTCAGAGATGTCAGACGACAAGAAAGAATACATCACCCGGCTAATAGAAGAGATATGGAGGGAAGACACATGAGACCATTACGACTTGAGATATCCGCTTTCGGCCCGTATGCCGGCAAGGAAGTCATCGAACTCGACAAGCTCGGCAAATGCGGACTTTACCTCATAACCGGCGATACCGGTGCAGGCAAGACCACTATCTTCGATGCTGTGACTTATGCCCTCTACGGCGAAGCGAGCGGTGACAACCGCCGTGCCGATATGATGCGTTCGATGTATGCGGAAGCTTCAACGCCGACTTATGTTGAGCTTGTTTTTGAATACAAGGGCGAAACTTACAAAGTCCGCCGCTCTCCGGAATATATCCGCCCTGCCAAAAGAGGAACAGGCGAAACGAAGTCACCGGCTGCGGCAGAGATAACTTTCCCGGACGAAAGGACTGTCTCCGGAAGAACGAATGTCAACCGTGAGATAAACGAACTCCTCGGCATAACAAGAGATCAGTTCAAGCAGATAGCTATGATAGCACAGGGAGATTTCCTTTCGCTTCTGATAGCAGAGACAAACACACGTCAGGAGATATTCCGCCGCATCTTCCGGACGAACCGCTTCCAGAGACTGCAAATGGCGATAAAGGACGATTCTCTCCGCCTCACCCGTGAACTCGGTTCGCTCAATGACAGCATATCGCAGTACATCAAGGGTATCTCCTGCCCGGACGATGACGAATTTTCCGAAAGCGTAGATCAAGCTAAAAAGGGCGAACTTTCCGCCGAAGAAGTATGCTCGCTCATCGAAAAGATGAATGCCCGTGACAAGACGAGATACGATATCCGTGCAAAGGAACTCGACGAGATAAACGAAAAGCTCCTCGCCGTCAGCGGAAAGATAGCCATTGCAGAGGAAAAGCTCCGCCGCTCCGATGAACTTGAAAAGGAAAAAGCTCTCCTCGCAAAGCAGAAAGACGTTATCTCCGCCCTCGAAAAAGCTCTCGAAGATGAAAAGGCACGCCAGCCGGAAGCTCTCACACTTGAACGTG
>CADBQF010000011.1 GCA_902796705.1 Ruminococcus flavefaciens | reverse complement strand
CCGGAGCATCTTATAAGTTCTGACATAACTCTTTTCCTTTCATTAAATGATACGGTCAGTTATTTCTGTCCTCTGCGATCTTCCGGAGCATACTGATAGCATCTTCAATGGAGATGCCCATTTTCTCCAGTTCGTCGGCAAATTTTCTTATAACGCTCTCTGCCTGACCGTTTCTCAGACCGTTTATGAGTTCTGTATTATCCGTGACGAATTTTCCTGATGTCCTGAGTGAGATGATATATCCTGTCCTTTCGACTTCTGACAAAGCACGCTGCATGGTATTCGGGTTGACTCTTGCTTCGGCAGCGAGGTCACGCACCGAGGGAATGCGTTCACCGGGCTGATATACGCCGTTAGCGATACGTGCAAGTATCTCGTCGATTATCTGGATATACACTGGTCTGTCATTTGTAAACTCCCACATATACTGCACCTCTTTCATTGAAATAGAATCATGTATCATTGTATCAATCAACTAATACAATAATAACATATTACAATTCATTTGTCAAGAGGTCTGCGAAAAAATTTCATATAATTTTATATCAAAAGTGATTTTTTCGGTCGCAAAGGTTCGCTTTGCTTGCTTCTTTTTACGCCGGTAGGTTACCTTGCTTGAGTGTCAGTAAACCCATACCAACCTAAAGGCACAAAAACTAAGGACTGAGCGAAGGAAGACTACCCGTCTGACAATAGTAAGCGAGCGAAGCAAGCGGCAACGGACAAAGCGGTCAAGCTGGCTTCAGCTTGTATGAGAACAGCCCTGTTTTTCAACAGGGCCGCCTCTATAAGGAGGTTTATATATGAAATTTTGTAGATATCTTATTCCTGCTCGCTTATAAGTATCGATACACGGTTCTGTATAACATCAGCAGCGTCCTGTGCCGAACACTCTCCGTTGAAATATTTGAGTACCTCTTCCCTGAGTATATTCACGATATCCTCCGGATAGTCACCGACAACGTCTGTCGAGCCTGTGATATAGTCACATATGAAGTCTCTCTCCTCCTGTGTAAGAGGATCGATCTTGATCTCCTTGTCGCCAATATATGTCATATCGTCGTATTCTACCTTCTTGCCCTTCTCGTCGAGGTAGTAGGGCTTGCTCATTGCCTCGTCAGCTTTCTTCTCAAATGCTGATTTGAGTGACGGAAGCTCATACTGGAAATTCTCCGATGATGTCTGGTATTCTTCATCAAAGAAGCTCTTCATGAACTCCCAGCAAGCGTCCTTTGAAGGTGAGCTGCTGAGTATCGCAATAGCTGAATTGAGCTGCATAACGCCGCCTGTTCCGCCTGCTCCGGGTGTTCCGACGAGTGTGATATCTTCACCGAAAGTACCTACCTTCGCACGCTTATATCCTCTGAAATCGGACAGGTCTATAACAGAGAGGAGAGCCTTGTCGTTCCTGCACATGGTCTGCTGTTCGTCCATGTAGGTATGTATCTCTTCATCTGTTGCTGTATCCCATTTGAATGCTTCGTCCTCGCCGGGGAACTCGTTGCAGAATTCGAGGATCTTCACAAAGTCGGGATCGTCAAAGTGGCAGGTCGATTTTTCAAAGTCAACGAACTTTGAAGATGTCATGAGGAGAACTTCAAGAACGTCTTCCTTGTTCTGCATGATGTCCATGAGCTGCATATCAGGGTGTGCTTTGTGAGCTTCGATCATATCATCGAATGTCCAGCCCTGCTTGTCAACATTCTTTGTCTTTGCGGCATAAGTTATCATGCGGAAAGAAGGAGTGAGCATGAGCAGCTTCTTGTTTATCGTGCAGGCATTGATTATATTCGGGAGGATATCGTCAGTTGAAAGCTCGCTGTCCTTTTCGAGGTAGGGAGTGAGGTCTTCGTAGATATCCTTGTTTGCAAGGCTTGTGATGATGCTCCTGTCGTAAGTGATTATCATATCTGGGACATTTCCTGAGACGATATCCATTTTGAGCTGTTTTTCAGCGGAATTGTCCATTTTGTCCTCTTCCTCGTTGTACTCGTCGTACTTGCTGTAGTTGACGAGCTTCACACGGTAATCGGACTGGCTCTGGTTGAATTCGTTCACCTTTGCGGAAACGCTCGTATCGTTCCACATAACGGCAACTTTTATCATAGTGGTATTTTCAAGCTCGGAGACATCTCTCTGTGTGAGCTTGTAGAAACCTTTTGTATCTGATGTGTAGTCGTTCATGTAGATGAGGTACTCGTTATCCGGGAGAGTGATGACGGAGCTTACGTACTGTCCGTTGATATCCGAATCTGCCCAGTTTATGAGTTCTTCTGCTGTACCGTCCTCCTTGATGCCGGTGAGACTCTCCGAGCCGTACATGAGGAGAATATAGTCGCCCGAACCCGGAAGTATAGACTGGATATCGCTGGCAGCATTGTCATCGAGCTTCACTTCAAAGTCAGTGACTTCGCCTTTTTCGATATCGAGCTTTTTCAGTTCAGGGCCTCTCATGCCGAATGTCATGCAGATTATCTCGCCTGTGGGGAGTTCTGTGATAGAAGCGATATAGTCCTCGTCCATGCTGATCTTATCACCGACAGTACCGTCAGCGGGATCGATCGGGAACAGAGCAGGCTCTTCGCCGTAGCTTATGCAGAAGAGCTTATCGCCTGCTGCGTATATATCACCGATGCTCACTTCCTCGTTGGAATCGCCCTTTATCTTGTCGAGTTCTGCCTTATCGATGACATTTTCGGAAAGGACTTTGCCGCTCTTGTCGATCTGGTATAAAGTATAGGTATAAGTAGCAGCGGCACGGTAAGCTTCAAAGTCGAACGAATCGTAGTCGAATTCGGGATCATCGAAGTCAGGCTTTTCGGCATCGCCGTAATCTGTTTCGGTTTTGAGAGCGTAGATATTTCCGCCGGCACTTACGGCTGTACTTACATGGCCTTCGATATCCGGATCGATCTTGGTGACATCGGAAGCGATCTGCTGGAGGTCTGAGAGATCCGAACTGCCGACGTAGTAGACGATTTCGCCGTTTGTGTCGTCGCCTTCGATAAGCACCTGACCGTCACCGAGGGAAGACATCTTCTGTACGTAGTCGAATTCCACGTCAGTTTCGAGCGGCTGAGCCTTGAAAGCGTTGGTCATCACTTCGCTTGCCTTTTCGGGAGCTTTAGTTGAAGTTTCGTCTTTTTTCTTGCCGCAGGAAGCAGCCGAGCAGATAACGCTCAGAGCGAGTATACCGGCGGCTGTGCGTCTGATAAATGATTTTTCCATACCATTCCCTTTCCGGAGAATATCTCTCCATTGCAAATTAAAATATCTGCATTTTTATTATACACATTATTTTGATGTTTGTCAATAATGTATCATTTGGTGGTAATCAGATTTTATTAATGTG
>CADBQF010000010.1 GCA_902796705.1 Ruminococcus flavefaciens | reverse complement strand
TAAGGAATACGGTCACTTTTCAGGTATATTGATATTTCCGTACTGTTTTACAGATCATTTTACGATATCGTTATCGTTGAAAGGATCGCCGCAGTTTGCACAGAATTTCGGCGGATTGAACGGATCAGCCGGCTCCCAGCCGCACTTGTCGCACTTGTAGAGCGGAGCTCCTGCCGGTTTCTGCTTGCCGCAGTTTGCACAGAACTTGCCCTTGTTCACTGAACCGCATGAACAGGTCCAGCCTTCAGCAGAATTGTCAGCCGGCTTCGGCTTTCCGCAGTTAGCACAGAATTTGCCTGTATTGTCAGTGCCGCACGAACACTTCCATGAACCTGCCGGAGCGGGCATGGGCTTGCCGCAGTTAGCACAGAACTTGCCTGTATTGGCTGTACCGCATGAGCAGTTCCATGTATTTGCTGCCGGAGCTGCCTGCTGCTGCATCTGAGCCTGCTGCTGAGCTCCCATCTGGAAGAGATTTCCTGCATTGAAGCCGCCTGCCTGCTGAGCCATGTTCATTCCGAAAAGTCCCATTGCTGCACCGTTCGGGTTGTTGGCTGCATTCTGCATAGCCTGTGCCTGAGCCTCAACGAGAGAACCTGCTGCGTTTGTAGCATTGCGGTTCCATGCTCTGTCCTCGAATTCCTGTATCCTCTTTGTATCAGCTTCGGAGATAGTAGCGGAATTGATAGTTACCTTCTCGATAGAGAGACCTCTCTTTTCCTTCCACTCCGGATCAAGCTCTTTCTTTACAGCAGATTTGAGTTCTCTCTGCTTGCCGGGGAGTTCGTCGTATCTGATGCCTAAATTGGAGATATCCGAGAATACAGGCTGGAGTGAATCGATGAACTCGCTCTTGAACTGAGCGTCGAGATTTGATCTTGTGTAGCTGTCTGTCACGTTTCCGCAGACATTTGCGTAGAAAAGTACAGGATCGCTGATCTTGTATGTATATGTACCGTTGCAGCGAACGCCTACAGTGAAGCTCCTGCCGATATCTTCATAAGTTACTCTGAAAGGAACGGGGTTCTGTGTGCCGAATCTGTTGTCCATGATCTCCTTCATGTTGAAGAAGTAGATCCTCTGGTCCTTTGCAGCACTTCCGCCGTGCTTGATACGATCCCACATCTCCTTGAAGGTATTCTTCAGTCCTGCACCGAATGTGCTGGAGAAAAGGCTGGGAGCTGTACCGGTCTCGTATTTATATACGCCGGGAGCAGTTGCGATCTCGACAACGACACCCTGATCTACCATTATCATAGCCTGACCTTCGTGAACGACGATACCGCTTCCGTCAGTGATAACGTTTTCATTTCCCTTTGTATTGGAGGAATGTTTGCCAAGCTGCTTCTTTCCTCTTACAACGAGAGTGTCAGCCGGGATAGACTCACAGCTATAGAATTCGAGCCATGAATCTGCGAGTGTGCTTGATGCTGCGACAAGACCTGCCATAATTATACCCATAATGATTACTCCTTTCGGGCTGTTTGATATTTTTACGGATAGCTCCGTTTAATTGCCAGTTTAACACTAACATACCGTTATTATAGCACATAATTTTATAAATTGCACTACCTATTTGATAAAAAACGTCCAATTCTGATATATTTTTTATTTTTAACTAATTATTCCCATTCTTTCCACACGTCCGGGCAGTAACCGAGAGTTGCTTTCTTGCCATTGCGGACTATCGGAGTGGCTATGAGATGCTGGTTCTCAAAGAGCTTCTCCTCTCTGTCGGAGTCGGAGAGGTACTTCATGAGAGTGAGAGTCTCCTTGTCCTTTGCCTTTTCGCTGATGAGCTTATCGATACCGCCGAGCGACTGGGCGATGCTGTTGAATTCGCCACGGCTCATGCCTTTCTCTTTCATATCGATGAACTGATATTTTATCCCACGCTCCTTGAAGAAGCGTTCGGCTTTCTTGGAGTCATTGCATTTCTTTGTACCGAATATCTGTATATTCATATATTATCCTTTCCTTGCAGGCTCACACGAGAGAGGTAACGTCCGCACCTTTTCCGGTGAAGCTGAAATGTATGCTTTGCAGGTCAAGGCCGTTCTGGGCGAAATACAGCCTTATAGTGCTGAACCTCGAAAACAGCGGCACGGTGTTGGAATAAGCCACAGGCTTTCCGCCCGTGCCGTTCCATGTGAATGTTCCGCTTGCCGTACCCATGACGAATACCGTGAGGGGTATCTGTGCGAGTTCGCTCTGCTGTGAAGAAGCTGTTATCGTCATATCGTACCAGCCGGGTTCGTTCACCGTGAGGGCGAAGGCGAAGCTCCTGCCCTTTTCGGCTTTCACCTGCGAGAGATCGACTGTGAATTCTCTTTCGAGGTCGTAGAATACAACGGGGCTTCCGTCGTCATCTGCATCAGCCGGGCGGTTGATTATCTGTGCTGAATTATCCGTTCCGCTAAGGCGTTCAAGAGCGTGCGTACCCATGATGAAGCGGCAGATGTTCATTGCGTTCCTCTGGAGTTCGCCCCTTGTGAGTTCGCCTGACGCAAGCTTTTCAAGGGTATTGTCCTCGCCGGAAGAACCGTCGGCACAAACCATATAGACATCGTTCTGAGCCTTTGCCATAGCAGCAAAATTCACATGATCGGGAGCTTTTCCCCTCTCGTTGATATTAGCCCACCAGTCCGTCATGGTAAAGCCTGTGAATCCCCACTCATTGCGGAGAATCACTGTATCGAGATCGTAATTTCCGGCAGTCCATAAGCCGTTGAGCGAGCCGTATGTCGTCATTATGGAATCGGCTTTTCCACGCTTGACGGCTATCTCGAAGCCTTTGAGGTAGATCTCCCTCAATGCACGCTCCGAAACGGCATCGTCGAGGAAGTGGCGGTTCGTCTCCTGATTGTTTCCGCAGAAATGCTTTATAGTACCCGTCACGCCGGCACTGTGCAGTCCTTGCAGCTCCGCAGCAGCCATGCTTCCCGTGAGGAACGGATCTTCCGAGAAATACTCGAAATTCCTGCCGTTGAGGGGGTGGCGGTGGATATTCATTCCGGGGCCGAGGAGACAGTCAACTTTATTAGCCGTCATTTCAAGTCCCATGTATGAGAAAAGCTCACGCACAAGCTCTTTATTGAAAGTCGAAGCTATCATAGTACCGTTAGGCAGGCTGAAAGCCTTCGTTCCGCAGTCGAGCCTCATTCCCGAAGGGCCGTCCGAACAGCACGCAGCCGGTATCCCAAAAGCATTCAGTCTGTCGGAAACTCCTCCGAAAGCAGATGCAGTTCCGGCTGTCACCCTCGGACTTCCCATGCCCTC
>CADBQF010000009.1 GCA_902796705.1 Ruminococcus flavefaciens | reverse complement strand
TACAAGCTTAAATGCAAGTATATCATACATACTGTAGGCCCTGTCTGGAACGGCGGCACTCACGGAGAACGTGAACTCCTTTATTCATGCTATAAGAATTCGCTGGAAGCTGCCAAGGAGAGGGCGTGTACGAGCATTGCCTTTCCGCTGATATCCTCCGGGATATACGGCTATCCAAAAGATCAGGCTATCGATACAGCCGCTTCTGCGATAAGGGATTTCCTTGAAGAAAACGAAATGACGGTCTATCTGGTCATTTTTGACAAAGATGCACTTTCTGCCGGAAATTCGAGATTTTCTGATATAAAGGAATTCATTGACCAGAACTATGTCGATGAACATACCGATAAAAGCACACGGCTGCTGCCCGGCGGAAATATGGCTTCTGCAATGCAGATGAATTCCGTATCTCCGCCTGCTCCGGTACGTGAGAAAAAATTCTCGCTTTTCCGGAAAAAAGCATCTTCAGACGCTGCCATAGATATGGGTATGGTCTGCGAAGAAGCTGCTTCCGCCGCCGTGCAGCCTGACCTTGAAAAGCTCCTTGAATCGCATGATGAATCTTTCTCACAGTCGCTGATAAGACTTATCGATGAAAAGGGCATGACCGATGTTCAGACTTATAAAAAAGCCAACATCGACCGCAAGCATTTCTCGAAGATACGCAGCGATGTGAACTACAAGCCTAAAAAGCAGACAGTCCTCGCCTTTGCTGTAGCACTTGAACTTGATATACAGGAAACGCAGCAGCTTCTTGAAAAGGCAGGCTTCACGCTCTCAAACAGTCTCCGTTCCGACCTCATAGTGAAATACTTCATAGAGCGTAAGATATATGATATATATGAGATAAACGAAACTCTCTTTGCATTCGATCAGTCGCTCCTGTCATAAAATGTCGCTTTTCAGGCGACCAAAAAGCCTCCGTTCTGGTGTATACTGTAATTACAGTAAAGCAAACAAAGCTCACACATCTGAACGGAGGTATCATTATGAAAAAGAATTTAACTGAATTAGTATTTATCCTTGACGAAAGCGGCTCAATGTCTGATCTCACACTTGACACTATCGGCGGATTCAATTCACTGATAAACAAGCAGCGTTCCGAAGAAGGCGAAGCTCTCGTTTCGACTGTTCTCTTCAGCAATCACTCAAAGGTCATTCATGACAGGGTAAAGATCAGCGATATCCCACGCATGACCGAAAAGGATTACGTCCCCAACGGCTGTACAGCTCTCCTCGATGCTGTGGGAGGTGCTATACACCATATCGCCAATGTCCACAAATACGCCCGTGAAGAAGACGTTCCCGAAAAGACTCTCTTTATCATCACAACTGACGGCATGGAAAATGCCAGCCACGAGTACAGCTACGAAAAGGTCAAGAAGATGATAGGGAAGGAACAGGAAAAATACGGCTGGGAATTCATCTTCCTCGGAGCAAACATCGACTCTGCCGCAACTGCACGCACTCTCGGCATCAAGGAGGAAAATGCCGTTGACTACTGCCCCGACGAAGCCGGAACTGCCGCAATGTACGAATCGGTAGCCTGTGCAGTAGGAAATATGCGTTCAATGGCGTGCATCGCTCCTGACTGGAAATCAAGCATAGAAAGAGACAGAGCAAAGCGTACACCTGCCCCTGCACCACGCCCGGAAAAGAAAAGATCATTCTTTGGTTCGTTAAAAAATAAAAATAAATAGAAATTTCAAAAAAACTCTTGACAACAGCATTGTTATGTAGTATAATAATGTTGTTGTCGAGGTGTGGCTCAGTTTGGTAGAGTACTACGTTCGGGACGTAGGGGCCGCAGGTTCAAATCCTGTCACCTCGACCAGAAAAAACAGCACTGTTTTCAGTGCTGTTTTTATTTTTGTCATTTTTATTACAGTTGACATTAAAAGATATATCGGTTATAATTACTGTATAAAATACACCGCTCCCGAAAGGAGGCAGAGCAGTATGGCCATATTCTATGATATACTCCTGGCGTTATCTATCGGACTGACGATACTCTATGCTTTTATATGGCACAGACACTTCGATGTCCACCTCACGCTGATATTCGCCTTTATACCGATAGCGATGCTCGGCTATTCAATGGCTACAAGAGCAGATGACATAGATTCTGTTATAATCGCCCAGAAGATCATATATATCGGCGGCTGTTTCCTGATGCTGTTCATATTGCGTAATATACTGCATATGTGCAAGATAAAGCTGAGTCAGACGCTCTCAACGTTCATGCTGGTATGCAGTATGCTGGTATATGCAGGTGTCCTGACGATAGGAAGATATCCCTATTTCTACAAGAGCATCAGTCTTATAAATGAAAACGGCACGTATGTCATCAAAAAGGAATACGGCTCGCTCCACACAGTGTTCTATGTGCTTGTAACAGCATATTTCCTGGTAAGCGTATCGGCAATGGTGTACAGCTACATAAAGAAAAAAGATGTATCGAGAAAAATGCTTTATCTGCTTTTCACACCGGTGCTTATCTCGTTCGTGACATTTGTTATCTGTCATATGCGTAATCTGAAATATGATATGATACCGCTTGATTACGTAATAGCCCAGATAGTATATCTTGTCATCGTCTATCGTGTATGTCTGTACGATATTGACGAGACAGTCATCGATACGCTCGTTCAGACAGGCGATACGGGCATCATTTCCGTAGACCTCAAATATAACTACCTCGGAAGCAACGAGACTGCAAAGGAAATATTTCCGGAGCTGAAAGAACTGGCTGTGGACGAGCCTATAAGCACGCACAGGAAAATGAAAGCCACCGCTATGGAGTGGATAACTGAATTCCAGGCTAACGAGGAAGACGATAAGGTATGCTACAAGAAAGACGACCGTTCCTATCTTGTTGATATAAGATATCTCTACGTCGGAAGACATAAGCGTGGATATCAGTTCATTCTGACGGACGATACAAAAAATCAGCAGTATATCGAACTTATCAATAAGTATAACGACGACCTGAGAAATGAAGTTGCCGAGAAGACGGCACATATCGTTGAAATGCACGATAACCTTATCCTCAGTATGGCTACTATGGTAGAAAGCCGTGACAATTCCACAGGCGGCCATATCAGAAGAACGAGCGATGTCGTCCGTATGCTTCTCGATGAAATGAAGAAAGATGATGCTTTTGAACTCTCTGAATCGTTTTGCCGCAATATGATAAAAGCCGCACCTATGCACGACCTCGGAAAAATAGCCGTAGATGATGCCGTACTCCGCAAACCCGGCAGATTCACCGACGAGGAGTACGAGAAAATGAAGCTCCACGCTTCCGAGGGTGCAAGGATAGTTCATGAGATACTCAAAGGCACAGACGACGAGGAATTCAGGATAGTTGCCGAGAATGTCGCACATTACCACCACGAACGCTGGGACGGTTCTGGCTATCCGACAGGCATTTCCGGAGAGGATATTCCTCTCGAAGCAAGGATAATGGCTATAGCCGACGTGTACGACGCACTCGTCAGCAAACGTGTGTATAAAGACAGTATGCCCCCCGAAAAAGCAAATGCGATCATCATGGACGGCATGGGCAGACATTTCGATAAACGGCTCGAACCCTACTACGTAAAAGCACGTCCAAGACTTGAAGAATACTACCGTAATATAGAATAACAAACACCGATCTCCCTGTTTTTCTTACCTACAGAGAAATGTGTACCTATTATGAGGGAAACCCTTTTGAAAAAGGGTTCTCCCTCAAACTCCCTTCCTAAAACTTTCAGCGTCAAATTTCCCCTGACGGGACGCTCTG
>CADBQF010000008.1 GCA_902796705.1 Ruminococcus flavefaciens | reverse complement strand
TCTTGCAACTTTTTCTTCCATTCTGTCGAACTTTTCAAGAGCTGAAGAGCCGCTGAATCCGCCTGTGGACTGAGCGAAAGCAGACTCCGCCGTCTGTAAAGACTGTCAACGGACAAAGCGGTCGAGCTGGCTTCAGCTCGAAAGGGCAGCCCCGGTTTGCACCGGGACTGCCCTGTTTTAAGCTATATCATGTTGCCTTTTGGGACTTACTGCTTGTTGTAAGTTACCCACTGGTAGCGTGCTGTGAGAGGTGTCTTTCCGTCGAACGGCTTGAGCCAGTCATCAACAGTGATTCCGGGCCATACGTTCATCATGATCTTTCCGGGTGTTGACGGGATATTGTCATATGCTGTGTATACTGCCTTGCCGTCTACATACCATGTGATGTGGTCAGGCTGCCAGTCAAAGCCGTATGTGTGGAATCCCTCTGATGCGTCAAATCCGAGATCATACATATACTCGTGATTGCCCTTGCTGTTTGTGTAGTAGTTGAACTGAACCTTTGTCGTATCCTTGCCGAGAATCTCAATATCGATCTCGTCCCACGGATTCTTCTGACCGTTTACGATATCAGTCGGGCCTGTGTATGTGAAGAATGATGATACAACACCGTCATTCTTTATTGCCTGCATAGATGTCTCATAGTAGCCGTAGTGGTAGAAATCTGCTGTTCTGTACTCTGCTGCCGAGTAGGGGAAGTTCTTGGACTGCTCATACTTTGAGTCAGAACGCTGCTTGTCTATCGTGAGGCTGAGCATATTGTTTGCAAGTGATGTATTCTCCTTGTGCCAGAAGCAGTTGAATACAGATTCATTTGACCAGCCGTCAGATGCGAAGAAGAGCGGTGTAGAACCCTTTCTGAAATCAGCAACGGCTGTCGCATTGGAGTTCATAGCTGTGCCGTAGTCCTTGATGCCGTTGTTCTCGCTGGGCTGTGATGTACCCTTTACAACGATATCGAATGAACCAGTTCCGCATACATTGCCCTTATCGTCTGTAACTTTGAGTGTTACAGTGTAAGTGCCGGGCTTGGAAGTATCTACCTTTGATCTGTCAACTGTACCTGTGAATGTTCTTACCTCACCTGTGTTGAGGATCGGGAAATCATACTTTTCAGTGATGATATCCGATGTGTAGTCAGTGAGCTTCTTCTGCGGGATACCGCCGTCAGCGTCCATGCCGTCCATGTGAGCGTATACCATGAAGTAGAACCAGCTTCCTGTGTAGTCAACTGTTTCGCCTACATTGTACTCTGTCTTGTCAGGCTTGTGGAGAGTTGCTGCCGAGCAGCCTACGACTACATTGCCTGAAACTGTTGTTGTAGTTGTAGTAGTTGTCGGGTTATATATAGGAGATGTCGTTGTTGTAGTCTGTGTCACAGGTGAACTTCCCTGATATGACTCCGGGAGCTTTGTAAGTGACTTAGCCTCGTACTTCTGGATAGAAAGTGCATCAAGACCTGTAACGCCGTCGCCTCTTTCGCAAACGTCAGCATTGATGAGTCCCTGCTTGCTGATCGGGTACTTCTCCGGATTAGCGAGCCACTGCATGATGAGGACTGCATCAGAGATATCTGCTGTGCCGTCGCAGTTAGCATCACCGAATACAACGTCTGTCTCTTCGCCGCCCTGTGAACCTGAGATATCAGATGCGTTGAGTGCAGCGAGGTATGTCAGAGGTGAGTTCCAGTAGATAGTGATCTCGTTTGTGGAATAGCTCTCGGAGTTGTCGATGTAGCACTTTGCAGCCGGGAGGTCACGGCAGTAAGCCTTTGCAGCGGAATCTTCGAGGTTGGAGTTCACGCCGCCTGCGAGCATTCCCTTCATAGCCTGTCCCTTAGCCATAGACGGACGGTGGTGAGGATTCTGAGGAGAAACTGTGCCGTATCCTGACATGAAGCAGGTAGCTACAGCGTTCTTTCCGAGGAGGTAGTTGAACTGCTCCTGAGCTGCATCTCTGTACTTCTGCTCGCCTGTGAGGTCGTAAGCAAGGCCGAGGATTATACCTGCATTTGCTATAGTCATATTGCTGCCCCAGTCGAACTTGCTGATAGCAACGCCGTAGGGAGATTTTGCTGAAGCTGATACGAATGAATTAGCTCTTGTCTGGATAGATGAAACAGCAGCCTTGTAAGCGTCGAGAGACTTGTCTGCATTCTTCATCGTGAGGAGGGCGATATTGCCGTAGTCACCTACTGTAGCCCAGTCAAGGCCTGTGTAGATGCTGTTGCTGATGTATTTTGAATCGCCTGTAGCACGGTACATCTGAGCAGCAGCCCAGTAACGCTCGTCCTTGTCGGTCTTGTCGCCGTACTCACCGGTAACGATATCTGCGGGGTTCTTGAATACGAAGTCGGGGTTCTGTTCGAGCCAGCTCCATGCCTTCTTAGCGGCATCGAGGCACTTGTTTGCGAATGCTGCATCAACGTCCTTGTAGAACTCATAAGCGAGAGCCATTGAAGCACAGAAATCTGCTGTAGCTGTAGAAGAAACAGGAGTTACGATAAGCTCATCTGTCTCAGCCTCCGGCATAACGTAAGCCGGGAAAGAAGCACACGATACCTTGTGGTAAACGCCGCCGTTTGAGGACTGCATCTTGAGCATCCACTCAAGCTCGAAGCGAGCTTCATCGAGGATATCGGGAGTACCGTTTCCGCTCTCCGGGATACCGAGGTCATCACCGAAGATCTCAGGAGTTCTCTCGTAAGCGTAGAGGAGATCGGCAACAGCCTTTGCAGCCGGAACTACATATCTGCCGTAGTCGCCGGCATCGTGCCAGCCGCCCGAAACGTCGATCTTCTCGTTTGTGCCGTATACTGTAGCCATAGAAGTGTGGCAGGCCTTATGACCGAATACTGTGTCATTTACCTGAACGCCGCATCTCTGGAGGTAGAGCATCTTTACTGAATCATCGATAAGGTCAGAATAAACGTCCTCACCGATAGTGAATTCATATGACTTGTCAGCATTTCCGCAGATGATGTAGTACTTGCCGGGAGTCTTTACAGAGGAGAAATCGCCCTGTCTGAGGAACTCGCCGGAAGTGCTGTCGTAAGATGAAGCTGAGAGATCACCTGTGAAAACAGTCTGGTTATTGGAAGCATTCACAAC
>CADBQF010000007.1 GCA_902796705.1 Ruminococcus flavefaciens | reverse complement strand
GACGGGACGCTCACGATAGCTATCGTGTACGGCAAGACTTGCCAGAGCGTCCCGTCAGGGGAAATTTCATGTTAAAAGTCTTTGGAAAGGGGGTGTGGGGGAAGAACCTTTCCTCAGAAAGGTTTTCCCCTACTAAAAGGTATAAACTTCTTTATGAGCAGCCGCCTGTCAGCTTGTGAGGCCGAAACTTATTGAGAGGGCGGTGTTTACTTTATTCATTGAGCGGAGGTCGAGTTCGCCCATTTTGTCTCTGAGCCGTTTTTTATCTATCGTGCGTATCTGTTCAAGGAGAACGATGCTGTCTTTTGCAAGTCCGCACTTGTCTGCCTGGACCTCGATATGTGTCGGAAGATGAGTTTTGTCTCTCTGGCTGGTTATTGCGGCGGCTATGACTGTCGGGCTGTGCTTGTTGCCTACGTCGTTCTGAACGATAAGTACCGGTCTTACTCCGCCCTGCTCCGAACCTACTACCGGGCTGAGGTCGGCATAGTATATTTCTCCCCGTCTGACTGACATGGTATATCACTCCTGATCTGTTGTGGATTTGTCTATATTATTGCCATAGGCATCAAGGTCTATACATATTCACAACTATTATATGTCAGCGGAGAAAGAGTTGTTATTTTACTTTTTCTGCAAGTGCCGGAAAGATCTCAAGGCTGCGGCGGAGAATGCCGTTCATGCAGGCAATGGCTGTTCCGTAATTCGTGAAAGGGACATTCTGGTCTTCGGCTGTGCGGCGGCGGAATGACATCTCACGGCCGTTGAGCATACAGCCTCCGCAGTGTATCACAAGGCTGTACGGCGAAAGGTCTTCCGGAAAGTCACGGCCGGACGAAAGCTCGATATTGATATTTTTTCCGGTATATTTTTTCAGCAGAGCCGGGAGCTTCACGCTTCCGATATCTCCGCACTGGCGGTGATGCGTGCAGCCTTCCGATATAAGCACCGTGTCTCCGTCTTTCAGAGAAGATATAGCCGCCGCACCCTCTACAGCCGTATCGAGGAAACCCTTGTATCTTGCCATGAGTATGGAGAATGAAGTCAGCGGTATATCTTCCGGAACGATCTTGCTGACGTATCCGAAAGCCTGACTGTCGGTGACGACCATGACCGGCTTTTCAGCGAGTTTTCCGAGGACAGCACTTAGCTGAGTCTCCTTTGTGACAACGGGCATGGCATCGGCATCGAGGATATCACGTATCATCTGCTGTTGGGGGAGTATCATTCTGCCTTTAGGTGCAGATGCGTCTATCGGAGTCACGAGAACGACGATATCTTCCGGAGAAATGAGATCGGCTATGAGATGAGCTTCGGGAACGTCCTGCTTTGATATGCGTGCTATCATCTCTTTGAGTTCGTTGATATTCTCGCCCGTGACGGAACTTACAGCGATCTCATTGCCGGTACAGACTATCTCCTCTGCCGTATCTGATTTGGTGAATACGGTCACGCATGGAACTGACCGCTTTGCGAAGAGTTCTTCAAGCTCACGGTCGCTCTCCGATCTTCCGGCTGATGCGTCGATGACGAGAACAGCGATATCGGTCTTGTTGAGTATCTGCCTTGTCTTTGCTACACGCATCTCACCGAGCGTTCCCTCGTCATCGTAGCCGGGAGTATCTATGATAAGCACCGGGCCGAGCGGCAGAAGCTCCATTGCCTTTGTGACGGGATCGGTCGTTGTGCCTTTCACATCAGATACGACAGAGAGCTGCTGACCGGTAACGGCATTTACAAGGCTGGATTTTCCGGCATTTCTTTTTCCGAAGAAGCCGATATGGACTCTTTCAC
Organism: Ruminococcus flavefaciens; assembly: GCA_902796705.1. Classification (GTDB taxonomy): domain Bacteria; phylum Bacillota; class Clostridia; order Oscillospirales; family Ruminococcaceae; genus Ruminococcus; species Ruminococcus flavefaciens_W. Next base: position 5,829 of record CADBQF010000007.1, on the reverse strand, counting down.
CGGAAGGTGTATCGTTAAGGCTCATAATATTCCTCCTTATATACAGACAGGGTAAGCCATATCACGGCTTACCCTGATGTTATTTCTATGTGGACAGGTTCTTAAAATTATCAGAATGAGATTTGTGAGAGAACGTCCTTGAGAGCATTTGCACTCTTGTGGAGCTTGGTAAGCTCTGATTCAAGAAGCGGAGGTGTGATCTCTCTGATGATTCCCTCTCCGCTTACTACGCACGGGAGACTGAGGCATACATCATCGATACCATATCTGCCGTTAGCGAGTGTCGATACAGTGAGTATGCTGTGTGAATCACGGAGGATAGTATCAACTATCTTATTTACAGAGAGTGCGATAGCGTAAAATGTAGCACCCTTTCTCTTGATAACTTCTGCACCGGCTGTACGTACATCTTCCTCGATGTCGTGTATCTCAGCCTTGCCGCAGTCGTCGTGATTGTCACATACTGACTTGCAGTATTCAGCCATTTCCATACCGCCTATATTTGTGAGTGACCACGGTATCATAGAAGTATCGCCGTGTTCACCGAATACGTAAGCGTGAACGCTCTGCGGGCTGAGTCCGACGTGAGCAGCGAGTGCTGAACGCAGACGTGAAGTATCAAGTATAGTGCCTGAACCGATGACCTGCTTCGGTGAGAGGTCGGTACAGCGGAGAATAGCATACGTAAGGATATCAACAGGATTGCTGACAACTACATAGATAGCATCGGGAGCTATCTTTGCTACCTTCGGCATAACTTCCTTTATGATATTGACATTTGCCTGAGCAAGGTCAAGTCTTGTCTGGCCGGGTTTTCTTGCAAGTCCGAGAGTTACTACTACTACGTCAGAACCTGCTATGTCATCGTATGTACCGTCAACGATCTCGATATTGTGGCAGAACGAAACACCCTGGTTGATATCCATTGCTTCTCCTCTTGCCTTTTCCTCATTGATATCAACGAGAACAACATCAGAGCAAGTACCGGCTACAGCGAAAGTATAAGCGATCGTAGCACCAACATTTCCTGCACCGAGGATAGCGACCTTTCTGCCCTTATTTACTTCTTCCATTTAACAAACCTCCGTATGATTAAAATAGTAAAACTTATCTTTTACCATGAGAATGCAAACTTTGCTATGATAATATTATACCATAAAATCGGAAAATATCAAGTATAAAGTGAATATTCCCTTAAAAACCGTTATATCATACAAAATTGACACAGGATTGACAATCCTTTCTTATAATGCAACTACCGCTGTTACGCCATATAGCCGTGATACGGTATATATCATAATGCTTTGTGCTGCCAATAAAATACTGATATTTTCCGGAAAATCTATTGCTATTCTGTCGTGACCGTGATATAATAAAATAAAACATAATATATATTCAGATCAGATCCTGATTACATCATATAAGGAGGATAACCTCATGAAAAGATCAAAGCTTGCCGCATTCGCAGCCTCCCTCGCTGTGGCTGCTTCACTGTCAGCTATCGTTCCGATGAGTGCCGGTGCGGCTTATTCAGTAAATACCGGCAGCAGTGAAGTTTCAACATCTATAGACAAATATCTCGTCATGAAAAAGGAAGCTAACGTTCCGAACGTTACTTTCAATTTCACCGTCGAAGCTGGAGCGGCTGTAAATGCCTCTGCCGGAAAACTCGCCGTACTCGCCGGTGTCGATGCTGACAAGATAACAGGAAAGACCGTTTCCTTCTCGACGGCTGATACAGCAACAAATGAGGAAAACACTACCGAAGGAGATACGCCGTCTTTCACCACTTCCGGCAATACCGCCGACGCTCCCGAAACAAAGGACGAGAAATATGTCAAGAAGAGCGTGCAGTTCGACTTCTCCGCTGTAGGATTCACCGAACCCGGCGTTTACCGCTATATCATCACCGAGGAAGACGAATCCGCTCAGGGCATCACCTATGACTATGGAAATGATACGACTTCCAACTGTGTAAGAACTCTTGATGTCTACGTCGAGAACGATACTTCCGATCCGTCCGTTGACGACAAACTGAAGATCGCCGGATATGTCATATATAACGGCACAGTTACATCAGCTCCGTTAATCAATGCGACCGAAGAGGATATCACAGCAGTCCCGAACGGTGCGGAAGTTGAGGGTGCAGCAAAAAGGCCTTACATCACAAATACATATTCCACACAGGATCTCACTTTCGGAAAAGTCGTAAAGGGCAATCAGGCTTCAAGGGACAAGTATTTCAAATATACTGTCGTTATAAGCGGCATCTCTGCTGAAAATACAGTTCTCAGCGTTGACCTCACTAATGCTGATGCTGCTGTTCCTGCTGCTGCTTCGCTCAACAAGGCGACAAATACAGCCTACGCAGGAAAGACAAATCCCGATGCTCTCACAGCAGATACTTCTGCCGAGAATTACACTGTCGTCAAGGAAAGCGATGATACATACACTATCACAGCGGAATATTACCTCTGCCACGGTCAGTACATCACCATAAAAGGCCTCCCCGAAAATGCTTCTTATTCCATTACGGAAGCTGCCGAGGATTATGCTTCTACAGGAACTATCCAGCAGGCTGACAGTGTTATCAACTGGGACGGCGAGGCAGGCTATGATGCTCTTGCCGATGCTGTTTCCGGAACTATTTCCGATGCAGATATCCACACCGGCTATGTCAATGAGCGAAAGGGAACTCTCCCGACAGGCGTTATCATGACCGTTGCAGGTTCGGCTGCACTGGTGCTTATCGGATTTGCCGGAGCAGTTGCCGGTACTATCTATATGAAGAAGAAAAAGTCTGAGGAAGACTGACCGCCTTGCTCGGCTTCTGGAAAAAACTCAACGAGATATACGGCTGGCTCGTTATAATATTTTTCAGCTTTATTATGCTGATCGGAATATGGCAGGTCTATGACAATTACTATATGTACACGCATACTCTTGACAGAAGTATCCTGAGATACAAGCCCGATCCTTCCGATCCCGCAGCCGCAGCCGGTTCGCCTATCACTGATGATATGGTAGGCTGGATAACTATAGACGGCACGAATATCGATTACCCTGTCATGCAGGGAAAAGATAATTCTGCCTACCTGAGCACCGATCCGTTCGGAGAATATTCGCTCACCGGAAGCATCTTCCTCGACAGCCGGTGCAGCAGCGATTTCTCGGACGAGTTCTCGCTCATATACGGTCATCATATGGATTACGGAAAAATGTTCGGTGCGTTGGACGATTTCCTCGACGAAAATTACCTTGCTTCACACAAGACAGGCACGCTCCTCGTCGGCAGAACTAATGTTAAAGAATATAAACTCGAAGTCTTTGCCTCCGCAAGCATAAGCTCGCAGGAGAGCATCGTCTTCGATCTTGATAAGGATAATATACGGCAGTTTATCCGTGATAACACTAAAACTCCCGATGTCGGGAACAGCGAACGCATTCTCGCTCTCGCTACCTGTGCTGATGCCAACTCCTCAAAACGCACTGTAGTATTCTGCTGCATAAAGGAATGATACGGGGCGGATATACGTACTCCAAAGCTTCTTTCCGAAGGCAATCATATGGAATTCCCCCTGACGGGACGCAAGGCAAAGTATGCCATACGACAGATCATCGTGAGCGTCCTGTCAGGGGGATCTTTATGCAGAATGTTTCACATGGAACATTCTGATTTCACTTTTTAGCGGCAAGTTTTCAACATTGCTGTGTTGGTGTGTGGAAAACTAAAAGCAGAGATTTGCTGGCGGAACCATTTTTCAAATTTGTTACCAGTTCCAGTCGGAGAATTTTTCGGAGAGGGCGGTGCGGAGCGTTCTTCCGTGTGACTTGCAGTATTCGTTTACTGATGCAGCACCTATCAGCACCATTCCGGCTATAAAGAGGTAGAACCACCAGTTCATCTCCGGGAGGTATTTAAGCGATGCGTACACGGTTATAACTGCGAGTGCTATTGAAGATGCTGTGAACCATGTCTTGCTCTTTGCTGCGTATGATGCAAGGAGAACTGTAAGTGTCACGAAAAGTACGAATATCGTATTTGCTGCTGTCTGGAAGTATATCGCATCATATATCAGTGCTGCAAATGTGAGTATGAATATCAGCGATGACGACTTCTTTGCCGTTTCGGGCGAATGTTTCCATATGAGCTTGTATGAAAGCCCCATGAGTGCGAATATTCCGAGTGTGATCTTGTTGCCGATCATGTCATCGGATACTATCAGGAACGGTCTGTCAAGGAATGCAAATGCTGCCATTGCCGAAGATATCGAGAGTATGACTGATGCTGTCTTCTTAGGAGTCTTTCTCTTTACAAAGCCTGTCATAACTGCTGATGCTGTGATGAAGAACCAGAATCCGCTGAATGATGTGAATTTCATCAGAAGAACGGCTGCTGCTGTCAGCAGGAACGTATCGGTGCGTGTTCTGTCTTCGTCCTTGTTTAAAATGGCTTTCGGGAATACGAGTCTTGAAAGTATGAGGAGAACGGCTGTCATGGCGAGTGCTGCTATCCTGCATGATATCAAGCTGATATCTTCTATGCCGGAGATGAGTTCTTCTGCCAGGAAGTATATCCCAAGCATCGATATAGCTGACATCAGGTTGCTCTTATGGAAGAATGCGAGCATTGCATGAACTGCAAGTGCTGCAAAAACTACCGGGACAAGCTTCATCTCGCTCACGCATACCATGAGTGCTATGCCTGACATCAAAAGCTGTGCGGATACGGGAACGTTCGTCTTTATCTCGTGATGTGCGTGGAAATCAAATGCGTACTTCGGGAGGAATATCAGAAGTCCTGCCAGTATCATGCACATTGCCGAATATACCAGCATTATGCCTGTTATGTGTTCTGCTCCGCTTTCTGTATCGATATAGCTCAATGCTGCTATGAACGGAAGCACAGGAAGCATCATGCCGGCTGCCGACTGTCTGAGTTTGCTGCTGCTGAATATCGCCGGTGCAGCCGCTGCTGTCATAAGAAGCACAGGTATGAAAGTGAATGTTTTTTCCTCTGTTTCAAGCACGTATGTCATACAGTGGAAAAATGCTGCGGTGTATGTGAATACTGCCGTATCTGCAAGGCGGAGCGGCTCGTACATACTGTTGAAAAGATATATGCCTATTGCTGCGGCAGAGAGGAATATTACCTCTGCTCCGTCAAATTCAAATGAAGCTGACATCATGTATACTATGTATACGCTGAGTAAGCACTGTATCCTTTTGAGGGAATTCTTCTTTGTCAGGAAAGCATAGATGAGAGACTCTGCAAAAAGTACGCCTGCAACTGCAAACGCTGCTGCATCTGTATCAAAGAAGTTATCAAGCGAATACGTCATTGCAAGACCTGCAAAGAATATCGATGCTATCTTGCTTACGTCTGATACTTCCTTTTCGAGTGATATGCCCTTGTGTAATTTAAGATAGTTGAAGATGAGCGTCAGGAAGGCCTGTATGATAACGCACATCACAGCAAATCCGGCATCGCTGTTAGTTATCTGCAATGCTATACATAAAAGCGTCATGCAGAAACAGCCAAGGCCTGTATATGCAAATGTTTTATGTCCGTATGCGTTATATCCTATAAGTGTCGATACTCCTGCTGTCAGGCATGATGTTCCGAAAAGAAGTGCTGCACCGCCGCCGTCAGTCGAGAACCATGTTCCGAATATCTCATACGCTCCGGCTGCTATGACTGTCAGCGAGAGCATGAAAGAACCAACGATGTAAAATGCTGTCGATGTGCCTTTCAGCTTGAATATCTTCCTGAAAACTGCACTCACTCCGAATGCGGCTGCCGATGCAGCGGTCATTATCGCAACTCTG
>CADBQF010000006.1 GCA_902796705.1 Ruminococcus flavefaciens | reverse complement strand
GCCTTTGTACACTTTCTGTATCGCCCCCGTCAAAAGCCGCATCAGCCATGCAGCCGAGGACTGTATACCCAACAGCCGCCCTCATAAGCACCTTGTCGGGAACTATGCCTTTCATTCTGCACAGCAGAACGCATTTGCGGCAGTTTACAAGAAGAACATTGAGCAGAGCTGTCCCGGCTTTTTCCGTCATAAACTTTATGAAACTTTCCGGAAAGTCTGCTTCGTCAAGTGCCTGCTGGAACGTTCTTCTCCAGTCATGCCGGAAAGGTCTGTCCAGCCCACGCAGTGAAAGTTCTCGTTTCAGTGCCGAAAAGTATCCTTCTCTGTCCATGTCACCAACTGCCTGTAGTCGTGCTGCTCTGCTCTCCGAGAGACTGCACGCTGTAATCGCCGTTCTCGGAAGCCACTTCGCCGGAATTTCTCTTTTTTATCATCTCGTCTATCTTCTGCAATGCGATGACCGCTTCGGAATGACCGAGAGCAGCGGCTTTTTTCATATAATCCACAGCTCTCTTCTCGTCTTTCGGAACGCCTGTACCATATCCATAGATCATTCCGAGCATATAAAGACTCTGCGGTGAGCCGGACTTTTCAAAATACTCAACCGCCCTCATGCCCTCTGACGAATCATAAAATATAGTTCCCATGCGTTCAAACATCTCCCTGTCCCGGAGACCATTTTCTTCGGCAAGATAGAAATATTCAAGAGCCGTCTGGCCTTCTGATATCTCACCGAGTATCTTCAATGCACTGATATTCTTTTTTGAAGCTGCGATATTGAGATAGAACCTGCCGGCTTCAAGGATATTCCTGTCCCTGCTGCCGCTGTCAAGATACGTTCTGCAATATTTTTTTCCTATCTCAAGAGCGGCTTTTTCAGAACCGAGCCTTGCAAGGGTATCCATAGCATTATCTGAAAGCGAATAATTATCAGTTAGCATACTTCCTGATTCAAAATCGCCGTTCCTCAGAGCTGTGATGAGATGCTGCCTTGCGTCTTTTTTATTTCCCTGAGCGATCAGATATTTTCCGATGACACGACGGTCTATATTGCGTGAGACCGTTCCCATGCTGCGGATTATCGAAGCACATCGCTGAGTATATTTCTCTCCAAGTTCTATCTGCCTGCGTTTTACAAATTCAGATGCAGAAGAAAAGGCAAGGAATTTTTTCAGTTCGTCATCAGGAATGATCTCCGAGCGGTAGGCTTTCATCAGGACGGAAGAAACCACTCTGCCCTTTTCGTCCGACTGACACATATTATATACCTCACGAAGCTTCAGGTGCGAATTTTCTTCAGGAAACGCCTTGTATACAGCCGTGAGCTTTGCAAGCAGCGAAAGAGAAGTTTCAGCCATAAGAAGATGAGTATTCTCCGATGTACCCATACCATATTCATCTCCGAGCTGCACCATGCGTTCGATTATATCCTCCGTTATAGCTCTGTATTCCGAGTAATGCCGGTCAGTCTCCTCTATCTTTTCATTATAGCGGCTGCGGAGCCCCTGAACTTCATATTCGATATCATCACTTTTGTAAAGCAGGTTTTCATTTATATCATGGAGCTGATCTTCAAGTTCGAGCTTGACATTCGCAAGATGCCATGAGATCTCTGCAAGAAGTTCCTCTGTATATCCGGAGTAAACGAGATTATCCCTGACAAAAGAGAACGCAACGCTTTCAAGTGCTTCCATGACATCAGGGAATATCCTGAAAAATTCCACCTTTATGCCCCTGGCAGCACAATAAGCTGATGCTTTGCTGCTTTCTTCACAGGGTTTTCCGTATACAAGAACGGAAGATACGTTCCGGTAATTCTTCATTGCACCTACGCTGAACTGACAGCCCTGTATTATCAGGACATCTGCACTTCCGCACACCGAACGGAAATATCTGCCCGAAACATCACAATGTTCCGGAAGCACGATATATGCCCGTGTATCCGGAACTTTCGCAGAAGATACCGACACCGCACTTACGGCTGCTGACAGATCAATCCCTGACTCCGCTGAAAGTTTCATAAGTTCCGCATGATCCTCATACGATGATGCGATGACCTTGCCGCCGTTATTGAGATATTTTACTCCGGAGTCCTCGTCTCCTGATAATATCACCGGCAGCGAGAGCGGCACAAGCTCTTTTTCCTCCGCACTGTCGTCGCTGACAAACAGTGAGATATCCGAATACCGGCTGAATATCATCTTCTGTGCCTGTACTATCGGCTTGTGGAAAACAAGGACGTTCCTGCCGATAAGTTCATTCATCAGCAGATAAAAGTGTATATCATCAAATATGCCTCTTATCCTGTCGATGATCGTGTATTTATTATCGTAACTGATACTCTCTATCTTGGGTATCAGTTTTTCGTCTATCACCTGGCTGAGTTCATCAAGTATGTTCAGTTCAGAAACGCTGTCAGTTTTTTCGTCCATTACCTGAGCGAGAAGTCTGAAAAGTTCACAGGCTTTTTCCTCATTCAACCGCCTGCACCTCCTCCATCTGCGACAGCAGCGATATCAGTTTTTCAAATCCCGTCATTACAGCGGAACTGCTGTCAGAGAGCATCATGATATGTGAATTCAGACGTGCATATTCTCTCACAAGAGATGAAATATGACCGGCATTCATCGTCGCACTTATTATCATCTGCAAATTGTCAGCCGCTTCCTGATCGCAGCGTATCTGTGTATTTATCTCATGGAGTATCCTGCTGCTCATATCACGCAGTTCGCTGACCGTATCGTCCTCACCGGTCGCACTTGCGTTGACCATATCCATGAATCTTTCAAGGCTGTCGCCGCCGGCTACTGTTTCACCGCTGTATGAATCATAGGCTATGATATCGAAAACAGGTCTTCCGGTCGCCTGCATTGATATCCTCGACTGCTCGATCTTCTTTGCGATATCTTCTTCTGATACAAGATCAGCTTTTGTCATGACGACAAGTATCTCTGTCTGTATATTCAGCGATGAGATGAATTCAAGGTCACGCTGTGTGATAACGCCCTGAACACTGTCTACGAGCCAGATCAGATAATCCGCCGACCTGAGCTGACGGCGTGCTATCTCCGCATCGGAATTATTATCCACGTTTGAGTTGTCATGCTTGCTGTAGCCGGGGGTATCGATTATCGCAATATTTTCATAGGGAAAATCTGCGGAATATATAACGAGATTGTTGATTATTCTCGAAAAGCCGATACCATTGTATTTATCGCTGAATTCATGTGTAAGAGCCTCTACTGCATCATCATCGAGTTCTATCACATTGTCGCTGCTCGTAACGGCGATGTTCCTGTTCTCGTCAGCATGAACGATATATGTAGCTACGGAAGTGGTAGGATTTTGTCCGTCCGGAAGTTTTGTGCCGGTAAGTGCATTTATGAAGCTCGATTTTCCGGCACTGAATTTTCCGCCCACGCCGACAACTTTTTTGCCACGCAGAAGGCGTATCTTCTCCTGCTCCGTCACCCTGCTCCTGATCCTCGAAAGAGAACTGTATATCTCAAGGCTGTCCGGAAGTCCGAGTTTTCCAAGCACCGGGAAAAGCTCCTTTGTTATGATGCGGTCGAATTTGCGGCTGTTCCTGATATCGCTCTTTCTGACAAAGAGATCTTTGACAAGTCCGATGCCCTTTAACGCCGAATCAAGATACGGATTTTCCGGCAGCAGTTCATCTTCTGAAAATTCTATATCGTCATCAAACAGCACTTGCACCTAACTCCTTTGTATCTATCAGGGCTTTCTTTGATAGTTTCACTATTTCTTCAAATCTGTCGAATTCTTTCAGCTTATTTTCCTTGTCATCAACGAGCTGTTCGAGCTTCTGGAGGTTTCCTTCGAGCTGAGCGATGATATTGTCGATGAATCTGATCGACTGTTCCTGGAGGTTCATATCGATCCTCCTGCCCTCGCTTTCGAGCAGGTCGATTATATCGTCAGCCATAGCTTTAAGCACATCGTCCTGAGCCTTTTTCAGTACAGGGATATCCTGATTCTTGACAACTCCATTTGTTACGACAGATGATATCTTTGAATCGAGCATATCGGTATACTTCTGAAGCGGAAGGTCGATATCCGAGAGAGTTATCCTGCCGAGAGCGTTTTCAAGGGGGATTATTATCCTTGTCTCGTCGAAATTCCTGTCTGCCTTCTCGAAGGCATCAAGCACGACGGCTTTTATGCTGTCTTTGAGCTTGTCGATCTCGATAAGTCCCTTGAAGTTCTTATTGATTATATCGATGCAGTTCATATGATAATTGAAGAGATTCCTGTCAGCCTCACTGACCTCGCAGGTCTTGACTCTGATATCTTCTTTTATCTCTTTCTTTTTCTTCCAGAAGAACATTCCTGTCGTAGATTCATGCGTCTTTACTTCGATAGTGTTATTCACTATGATATCGAAATTATTGGTGACTTCTTTTCTCATGAAGCTGCAGAGCTCCTTTATCCTCCACTGAGAATCAAGAGCCGTTTTTTCAAATAGGTTCCTCACAACTATCCTTACAGAATCAAGGCTCGATTTGAGATCCTCGCATTTCTTCTGGAGCTGGTCACGGTCATATGTTTTGAGGTCGCTCCTGTTGCTGCTGGTCTGGATAAGGATATCATCGAGGATCCTTGCAAATTTGAGAGCCTGCTGCGACTCTATATCAGCGATACGCTCGCTTATGAGCTTGTCCTTTTCGTTTCGTGTCTCCTCGAATACCTTTTTCCTGACAACATCGATATTTGAGATGCCATTTATAGTTTCATAGTCGGGAGTGAATCCCTCGTATTTTTTCATATTCTTTACCATGAGAGCTTCCTGCTCTGTAGGATTTTCTCTTGTAATGAACCGTTTTGCTGCCGTGTACGCAAGAGATGAAACACATATCGGCGGAAGCGAAGCCCTGAGCTGTTCAATAAGTCCGGAATTGAATTCATTTACCGTAACATCATCAAGATTAGACTTCGCCTGAGCGTGGATATTTTTGAGCGTTCCTATATACACCTGCTTGAATGTAGGCTTTTTCCTCATCGGGAACTGTGAAATTGCTGAATCGAATTTGCTTCCTATGAGAACGGCTTTCCTGATGCCGTCATTGGGCAGAGATGAAACGATGAACGCCATATCTTCCGCACCGAGGAACTGTCCGCAGTAGCTCATGAGGAATACCGCATCACATTCGATAAGGAAATTCTGTGTAGTCCTGTTGCGTGAAAGGATAGGATCGTTAAGGCCTGGAGTATCGACTATCTCCACGCCTTTGAGCATATCGTTGTCTATGTATATTTCCGTATATTTGACAAGCGGAGTATAGATGCCGCCTGCTCCGACGAATTTGTCAAGTGTCCTGAGATATTCGTTCCTGTCGCTGCCGGCGGAATCAAGAGTATAGTCTCTGCCGAGGCATTTATCCACATCGACACCGCTTCTTTCTACCATCATGGTAAGCCCTTTGCAGGCACGGTATTCCATAGCGATCTGGTCACGGTTCGCTCTCTCGTACTCTTTATAGGACATTTTCTGAGAGACATTCATGCTGAGAGCAGCTCCGGGGGAGTTCCTGAGTGCTTCAAGGCTGAGGAACTGGCTCTCATATTCATGGTATTTTTCCTTCATCTCGCTGTCATATTTATCCGAGCGGGAAATAACGGCATTCCAGTCTTCCTTTGTATAGAAGACTATCTTCGCCATAGGATTTTCGCTGTATCTTATCTTTGTAAGAGCCGCTGTCATAGGCGTAGGAGCTTTAGGGAGTATATCTTCCCCGTCAAAAATCAGTGCATTGAGGAATGAAGACTTTCCGGCTTTGACCTCACCGACGATGCCGAGGCGGAGATCTCTTCCCTCTTCTTTTATCGAATCGAGTTTTTCTTCAAGCTCTGCG
>CADBQF010000005.1 GCA_902796705.1 Ruminococcus flavefaciens | reverse complement strand
TGACTTGACCTTCTGCGTGTCGGAGTCGGATTTGACGCACGGTAATTTGTCTCTGTGACACCGCCGTATCCTTCGTTCTGGACATTCTGATATTTAGTTGTCATAGTCTGAGCCTCCTTCCGCATGATCTTGCAAATTCGCTTGACAGCCGTATCCGGCAGTTATCCATAAGATACCCGCCGGATCGCTGATCTTCAGGCAAAACTGCCTGCAATGGCTTTAGTTATCAGCCCGCACTGGGGTTCCTGTTGTAATCGCCAAGAGCTGTATCGCACTCACCGAATACCTGACGGCAGTCTGTAAGTGTATCGCACATTATCTTGAGGATATCGTATACACCGCCGATGTTCTTTGCAACGATAGTTGCATCAGCTCTGAAAGCGTCTGCACCTCTGCCGCTCCAGTTGTCGAGAAGTGTGCTTACTATATCGTTGTAAGAATTACGGATATTCGTAAATCTCTGCTGGAAACTATCGGTCTGTGCTATAAATTTATCGAATTCTCTTGTATCGAGTACATTGTATCCGCCACTCATAATAATTTACTCCTTTATTGCTTATTCTTGATGAATTTCAGTTTTTTCAGCTCGTCGCTCTCGATATCGTAGAAATATCCGTCACCGAGCTCACAGTGAGCATACTCGTTTTTCAGCTCCTTAGCGTCCATTTCACCGAACACCGAACGGCTTCCTCTGTCTCCGACGAACTCTGCGATATTGTCGAGCAGGAACGCAACGGAGAACGTATTGTTGAGTGAAGATTCCGTATCACGGTCGTTGTTGCTTATCTTTCTTACATCTGAGTAGATGAAGATATAGCCTTTTTCTTCCGCATTGGCGATCATCTTCGGGAACGTGCTTTTGAGGAGCTGAGCTCCGACGCTCTGGAACAGCATCTTGTTCTGTAATACGAATACAGTGAACGGTGTTTTCTGTTCCTTGAAGTCCTTGTTTACGACTCCCCTCATCATCTTTGCGGCATAGCCGTTTGAATCGAGGAAATCGGTCAGTTCATCGACTGTGGTGATGTAGACGTTGTTGTCGCCGGCGGGGGCTTCCTGCCAGATGCCTTCGAGCTGTTTACGTCCGTCGTCGAAGAATACGAACCTGTAGTCCCTGTGGAACTGCCTGATCGTGCGTACTATGCGGTTGACGAGGTTGGTCTTGCCGAACTTTTTCTTTCCGTAGATCGCTATCGAACGTGCTTCGTCGAGGAATATCTCTATCGGCTTATGCTCGTAGTAATCGAGGCCGACGAGGATATGCTTCTCGTCCGATTTAGCGTCCTTGCAGTATTCTGCGAGGTTATCCTCCGTAAGCTCCTCACCGAATGATTTGAGCTTTTCGGTCTTGAACGGCTTGGCTGACATCTCCTGCACGAATGCGTCGAATTCGTCCTTTTCCTCACCGAAGGGCAGGAAGCACTGGAACTCCTCCGGATTTCCTCCGACGAGAGCAACGCCTCTTCCCTGGTTCTTCATCGGTTCTGCAACACGCATACCGAAGATATCGAGGTAGAGTTCGGACGGCACTTCAAAAGCCACCCTCTGGGCGAAATTCGAGATATATCTTCCGAGGCCGTTTGATGTATCGATAGCTGTGAATACGACTGTAAGTCCCTTCGAGAGTCCGTCTCGGCAGAACTTCTGGAGATTTTCCTGATATGCAGCGTATCTCTCGTCCGCAAGGAACGAGTTCACGTTGTCTATGATGAGTACGAGATGCGTCGGCTGTTCATCTCCGCCTTTTCCGTATACATCAAGGAATCTTTCTGATTTGAGTATTTTTGAATTCTGCTCTATCTTGTTTTCAAGAGTCTTGAATATCCTGCGGACGTTCTCCTCGTTGGCACTGTCGAAGCAGGCTGACACGAGCGGGAGTTTCTCGTATTTACCGAGGTTTCCGCCGAAGTCCATTATATAGATCTCCTGCCTGAGCGAGAGGTCTGCATTTTCGTGCATCCTCACCAGCAGTGTTTTGAGGAAATTCGTCTTACCTGTCGTGTGTCCGCCGAATACGAGTATATTGCTTGAATAGACATCGACCTTGAATATAGGCTGAGTCTGGTTCGCAAGATCGTCGTAGATACCCATAGCTGCTTTAATCATTTTCCCTGACCTCCCTCATGAACTCATACTTTCCGTCACGGTACTCATAGATCTTACCGTTTCTCATGTACATTCTGTTAGGAAGCGGCTTCTGGAATACGATATGCGGCTCCGGATATTCTGACTTGTGGTTGTTGTAGTATGTCTGGATAGCACCGACAAGGGCATTGAGCTGAGTTTTGAGCATACCCTGTTCTTCGAGTTTCTTCTTCATCTCTTTCTGCTCTTTGTTATCCTTTTCGGAGCGGTAGAACGACGTGTACGGGCCGTTCTTCTTGGCTTCGATTATCTCTATCGGTGCTTCGATATTGTCTTCGACACTTGCTCCTGAGTAAGCCGACTGGAAATACTCGAACTTCGAGCCTGTACCAACGAGGATATAAGCTCTGCCGTTACCGGGCATCGTCGGGCTTGCGGCGAGATCGTTTCCAATCATTTCCTTTGAAGCCTGTCGTGTTGCAACTTTAAGACAAAGTCTCGACTTTGAGTTTACACGGATATCGTCGGTGATAGCACCCTCGATGTTCTGCGAGATGAGTATGATATGGAAACCGAGGCTTCGTCCTACTCGTGCGATCGTGGTGATCTCTCCGATGAAGTCGATATCGTTGTTCTCTGTCGTGAATCGTTTCAGCTCTGTGAACTCATCGACAACGAGTATCAGATGAGCGAGCGGCTGATACTTCGCCTGATCCCTGATCTCCTGTTCTTCCTTGGGAGTCATTTCGGGCTTGCCCTCGCCTTTGAGCTGGTTGTTTATCGATTTGACGTGTGAATCGATATTCCTGCACGCTGCTATGTAGCCGTTGATGCTGTCTACGTGCATGGAGTTGAAAAGTATCTTACGTCTTTTGATCTCTGATGTGAGAGCGTTGAGGAATCGCTTGAGCATATACTCTGCACCTGTTCCGTTCTCATCGCCGTCAACGTCCGTTACCGAACCTACGACGTGCGGGAGTTCACCTATTCTCTTGATGAATCCGCCGCCCTTCATATCAACGAGCATCATATTTACCTCGTCCGGTCTGAAGCAGAGGCACAGTCCGAGCAGATACGAGATGATCGTCTCTGACTTACCTGAACCTGTTGTACCGGCAACGAGCATATGCGGTCCGTCGTACTTTTCGTGGAGGTCGAGATATGTCATGCCGCTGTCGGTCTTTCCTATCGGAACGCCGATCGATTCACGGACATCGTATGCTCTCCTTCCGTTTACGCCTACCCAGAAGTTTCCGATATCGAGGTTGTTCTTGTTGAGTCCGAACAGCTCGAAGAGGCTTACGTTTGAAGGAACTTTACCGTTCTGGGAGATCTTTGAATAGCTGAGTGCGGAGAGTATCTTATATGAATTGTAAAGATGCCACTTCCAGTCCTCGCACAGCGTGAACGTGAAGTCCTTGCGGAGCTTCTCGTCCTCATGAGGCACGAGCGAACCGGCGATCTTCGACTCGTCCGGCGACTTTTCAGCCGTTATCACGTCATTGCAGTAAGCCGGAAGATGCTCCTTGTAGAGCTTCGGGAAGACGAACGTAAGTCCGAGCTTGTTCTCATACGGATCATCGCCCTCCGGCATTTTCGGGAGATACTGGGCGAATGCGTGTTCCTTGAGTCCGTACTCTTCATATATAAGGAATATGATGTGCGGGAGCTTTGAAGAACCGTTCTCGCTTCGTTCTGCCATTTTGTTGAGAAGAGCACCGAGTATCGCATTGGCACTCTCCGAGTCAAATACAAACTGCGACTTATCCGGGAAGAGTTCCCTGAAATGCGGCAGGAACTTGTAAATGCTTATGCACCTTTCGATCTCGTCCCAGTCGTTCTGCTCCTTGAAGAACACGACGAACTGGAGGTCGTCCGGTGAGTGGTAGAAGCAGAGATTGAAGATCATTCTCTCAATGAGTGCTTCCGTGAACACTTCGTTCTGTGAAACTATACCGAGAGCTCCGCAGTTCTTGAACGGGAACAGGAGCGGTGCGTCGGTGAGGTATTTATTCTTGTTTGCGATATAACCGGGAAGATTGCTGAGGTAGTAACGCCTGTCGGTTGTAGGCTTGTATTCCTTGTCCTCCGGCAGACGTATCTTCACAACGCCGCTGACTATCTCGAAGCTTGCAGCCGAGAAGACCTCGTCCTTTTCGGTACCCTTGATCTGGAACATACTCTCAACTTCGTTTGAGAGTCCCAGTCTCACGGTGAGGAAGTCCTTGTCGGCACTGCATCTGCTGAAGATATCGCCGCATACGCTGTAGATACCCGATTCCTTGTTATCTCTGTTGAGGAGTTCGTTTACGTCCGGATAAAGCGAATCGAGCTTCTGAGTGTCCATCATCATACGACGCTTGACATCGGCTATCGTATTCTTGATATACTCCTCGTAATGATAACGCCATTCGAGGAGCTGTTTTTTATACGTATAGTTTTGTCTGAGCCAGTTGATAATAGCTATGAGCAGCGTGACACCGCTCATCGATGCACTGAGTGCGATCATGGTCATACCGTTTCCGCCCTGTGATATCATGCTTCGCACGAGTATCATGACGGATATCATCAGCACCGTAGGGAGCATGGTGAAGAAGAGGTTCTGGTTCTGCTTCTGCGGCGGATTTGAAGGCGGTATGATATCGACCGGTGTATTGTCGAACACATAGAGCTGACGTGTGCTTATATTGTATTCCGGGAATCGTTTTTCCGGATCCGGTTTAGTATCCGGGTTGAATGCAGGCACGATGCCTGACGTGTTTATCTCGAATGACTGGTACTGCTCTGTGCAGTCGAATACTATTCGGGTAGAAGAGATGAAGCCGAGTTCGGTAAGAGTCTTGCCGTTATCGGTCTGACGCAGGATAACACGATTCTGAGCGTTCTTCGGCAGTCCGAGGGATTCGTTGTGCGAAGTGAGGGTGATCTTCTTGTACTCGCCCTCCCTTGAACGCTCCCTGATGCAGATATCAAATATCTGACTGCACGTCTTGTATACCGACATCTTTCCTTTTTTAAGGAGTCCGTATCTTATACCGTCGAATAGCTGCTGGAGAGTCGAGTCTCGCAGAACTATGAGTTCGATAACGGTATTCTGACCTGATTTATCGATAAACTGAACACCTATCAACAATCTGTTGCTTTCCATACATTCACCTCAAATGGAACTACTTAACTGATATATTCATTATCTCAACTGTCGTGTAGTTACCTAATAATATCTTGTTTGACACATTGAGCTGTGCGGTCTGAGTTGCCTTCATATCGTACTTTCTGCCTGCCACCTCAAGAGAGAACATAGCCTTGTTGGCGACGTTCCTTATGATGAGGATACCTCTGTTGCGGTCGAACATGAGAGCGAAGGCATTTCTGCCAATGCTTGCGATATCGTCATTTGTAGCAGTTTCGCAGATAGCAACGTCATTTTTCGGCAGTCTTGCACCGTTTTCAGCGACAGGATCGAGGGCTCTTCCGACTCTGAATTCACCGTTCATCGGGACATTCCACTCGAAAACGCCGATGCCGTTCCTGTCACGGTTATCATCCTTGATTATCTTAACCGATACCCTGCAGCTCTTGTTCTTGTTCTTATACATCATCAGCAAAATAACTGCTATGACGATGCCGACAAGGACAATGCCTCCAACGATCAGGGCAATAATAGTCGTCGTTTCTATGACTTATTCCTCCTCAACATTACTTTGTCAAAGCCATTGATGTCAAAAATCGTATATAAACAGAATTAGGCCGGGGGTTATTCCGGCTGAACTTTTTTATATTCCGGACAGAATTGAGATATTATCTCGTCCGGATTTTGTCAGTTTTAACAAATCTGTGGTTTTGGCCGAAACCTCAATATAATTAAAACTTTTTCCTTAAATTGATAAAGCAGGATACCCTGTTCTTTTATATTCAGACACTCAGGCGGCACAAAGTACCGCCTTTGCATCTGATTTGGTCATTGTATTTTATAGTTACTTATATCTCACATCGATCCCTTTACCGAGTTGAGGATATCGTCAAGCTGTGACTGGTATCCCTCCGGAAGAGAAGAATCGATAGCCCATACGTCTGTACCACTGTTCTGCAGCTTTACTTCAGGTATATCTACCGAAGGAACGGCAGGTGAATTGATATCTCCGATATCAGTTCTTTCAACTGTGATCTCTGTTGCAGGTGCTTCCTTGATCTCCGGGATCTCCGTGTCAATATGAGTCTTAGATACTGTAACCGGTTTGATCTCCGCATTTGCATTTATTCCGCCGACCTGTGGATAATCGATATTCATCTGATCGAGCTTGACATCTGTCATCTTGACCTGAGCCGGTGCAGATATATCTCCGATATGTACATCAAATTTATCGACACTTGCAGCAGGTATCTTATCGGCACCGGGAACGTTTATTTCCGGTACATTTACAGATACACGCTCGACTGCGGCTTCCGGTATATCCTTCTTTCCCGGAACAGTTGTGTCCGGGACATCGATCGATATACGGTCTACCTTGATATCGAAACTGTCCATATTCGGTACTGAGATACTGCCGGGAACGCTCACGTCAGTCTTTTCGACGCTGACGGCTGGTTCCTTGTTTACCTCAATGCGGATATCGGGTACATCTATCGCCTCTGATTCTGGTTTGAATCCTGCTGCTTCGATGCCGGTGACCAAAGGTGTTTTCACATTCAGTCCGTCTATCTCGAAAGGAGCGACTGTAACAGCAGTCCTTTCAGAAACAGCAGCACTTATATCCGGGATCTCTGGTGTATTGATGCTCCCCTTTTCTATCGCAGGAGCCGGAATGCTGCCAAGAGCGGCAAACTTATCAGCTCCTATGATACCGGCGGTATCGATCGAAACGGGCTTTACAGCTATATCCGGAACGTCCATTTTGATATCCGGCTTTTCGACCGATACGTCGGTGACATCACAGTTCATATCCTTACCTGATATCTTGGCAAATTCGCCTTTAAGCTGCAGGATTACCTCGGTCATCTCGTATTCAAACAGTTCTTTGTTCTTCTCAACATCTGAGAGTGTTAATTCCTTTTCTTCTTCCATGATTCGACCTCACTATCTGCAATTATTGGTAAGAATAAACTTCAGTTAATTAACCGAGAGACTGGGGGATATTGTCAGCGATCTGCTGGTCAGCCTTCTCCATCTGGTCTGCGTTAGCGTTAAGAAGCTCAGCAAGGCCCTTGATGAGGTTCGGAACTGTCTCGTTGATGTACTGCATTACAGCACCCTGGATGAAGCTCTGCATCTTCTCCTTGGACTCACCTTCCCAGTCACTGATAGATGAGAGGAAGTCTCCCTCGAACTTCTGTGCAGCAGCGATGTATCTCTGTGCGATTCCGTTAATGTCGTTTGCAGCGCCTCTCATTTCAGGGTATCTAAAAACTATATCAGCCATGATAAATTCTCCTTTTCAAATATATAATTAAAAATTGTTGTTTACGTGTACGTGTGAGTTATTATTAGTCGTTATTCCTGTGCAAAGATCAAGCACCAGGGTTTCTGTTGTTGTCGCCGAGCTGCGGGTCAACAGTGTTGAGGAGCTGAGTCTGGATAACCTCAAGGATATCCTTGATGCTCTTTGTGAGTGAAGATGAACCTGTGAGGTTCTCGTTGATAGCGGGCATAACCTTCTCTGTGTAGAAAGCCTTGTATCCGTCAGCAGCATCACCCTGGAAGTTTGAGCTTGTGAGTGTGTTGATAACTGACTCGAGATCAGTTGAGAGTGAGTTTGCAGTTCCGATGTAGTCGTCAACAGAAGCGATTGCATTGTTGATCATTGCACTTGTAAGAATAGTAGCCATAATAATGTACTCCTTTCAAATTGGAAAAAAATTATTGTTTGACAGACCTTTAGCGGTCTTATACCTGACTTTGATTGATCGTTGTAACGAGGTCCTGGTATTCTGAGAATACCGGAGAATAGTCCTTGGTGACCTCCTGAAGTGTTGATGAAATATGATCGATAACAGCCTTCTCTCTTTCAAGCGGTGTAAGAAGATTCGTCTCACACGACTTGAAGAACTTTTCACCGGCGGGAGTATCGAATCCACTCTTGAGTGCATTCAATGCTGCCTCGATGTCCGCTCTGAGGTTAGCCAGATCAGTGCCAAGGGACGCAAAATCATCTTTAGCTTTACTGAAAGCTGCTTCATCGAGAATGATGCTACCGTTCAAAAAATCCAACATTCGACCACCTCCTAATCACTATTTAATCGGACAGATCACTGAGCCGGGTTTTCGTTTTTACACTCGCTGATATACTCCATCATACCGTTTTTATCAGCTTCTGTAAGAAGATTTGCCATTTCCTCGGCCTTTGCGTACTTGCCGATCTCAGCATACATTCTTGCTCTGAAGATGACAGCATAGTTATTGCCGCTGCTCTTGAGCATTCTGCTTCTGAAGAATGCGATGCCTTCATCGTACTTCTTTGAAGCCTCAGGCATTCCGAGCTTCTTCATTGCGTATGCCTCGGTGTATCTTCCGAAGTACGCATAGTAATCATTGTCACTGTGTTTTATGTACGAAGCGATCTTGAGTGCCTCTTTGAAATCTTCCTTTGCAGCATAGCAGGAGAGAAGCAGGAAGTAAACCCTGTCGTTGTCTACTTCGGCAGCCTTTTCGGAAGCCGGAGCAGAAGCGTTGTTCTCTGTATCTGCCTTTGAAGCACTGCCGTCTATCGTTGAACCGTTGAGAACTTCATCATCGTACTGACGTACAGGATTTCCGTCCTCATCGTAATAAACTTCTGCATACTCACCGATCTCGTCGCTGAGTTCGCCGCTCGACTTCTTTGCGTCGATAGCATCGATGTCACTTGCGAGCATATTATCGACCTCTGCGTCTGTGAGATCAGCACCTGCATCAGACGGAGCTGCTGCTGCGACTTCGACTTTGCGAAGCTCTGAAGGAGGTATAACTGTTTTAGCTGCCTCGATAGCCTCGTCAAAGCGTCCCATTTTAACGCACAGTTCTGCAAGAGTAAGCGATATTTCACGTTTTTTCTCTTCGTCATATTTATTGCTGCCACGAAGACCTGTGAGTATATCATAAGCCTTCTGCTGGTATTCAGCAGCTTCCTCGTTGTTGAGGTCGCCCTTTGCTGTATACAGAGCAGCCTTGTTTACTGCAACGGAGATCTCATCGTCTGGTGTGAGATCTGCATATTTTTCTGCATCTGTTATTGTCTTTTCAGCACCGTCGAGGTCTGAATTTGCCATCTGGATACTGAAGTAAACCATGTAGCTGCGGATATCTCCGGGAGCAACTGCCACCCACTGAGCGGCACATTTCTCGGCATTTTCATAGTCTTCCGCAAACATATAGAGCTTGATCTTCTCTGAAATAACTGACGGATCCAAAGCAGCGACATTCGTTTTATCGGCTTCTTCGTACTTCTGGAAGTTTATCAAAGCTCCCTTGACGTCCTGTCTTACGCTGCAAAGCATTGCGAGCTGGTAGTAGAGCTTCGGAGCAACGTCCTCGCTGCATCCTCTCTTCTCTGCCTCGGTGTACATCTCCAGCGATTTACCGAAATCTGCGTGGAAGAAGTAAGCATTACCCATATTGTAGTAATTGTCACCGTTCTCAGGATCTATCTTGAGTGCCTTTTCAAAGAATCCGAACGATTCGTCGTACTTATCAAGCGGAACGCATACCGTGCCTGCACGTGAAAGTGCATAAAGGTCATCGGGATTTTCTGCGAGTGCCTTCTTATACCATTCGAGAGCAAGCTCGTAATTGTCATTGGAAAAGGCAGTGTCCGCATATGATATTGCTTCGTTGTAGTTTTCCAGATTCATTCATATCACCTCATGGTTAATTATTGTTATATGTTATGCTAAATAATATGTACGATCAAACCAGTCCGCCTTATAATTCCGATGCACTATAAAAGTATGATACTGTGTATCAACTGGTGATGTTTGTCCACAGATTCTTTCCCGCATCGATCATCGGCTGTTTGAGGTAGCCGTTGAACAGACTTTTTCCGGTATTTACGAGCGTTTTGCCAAGGCCTGAATCCTTGAAGCTGTCAAAGCTTGTGAAGTTGAAGAATCCGCCGTTGCCGAAGTCAAGGTTGACAAAATCGACATCTGTGCCGGTCTTTTCCTTGATTATGCTGTTGAGCGTGGTATTTATAGCTTTGGCACCGGTACTCTTGAGAACGTCCTTGCCGATCTTCAGCACATTGAATTTATCTGCGAGGTCATTCTTTCCGAAAATAACGTTGCCGACCTTATAAAGACCGTCCTTCTTGTCTCCGAAGCTTATCGTAGCATTTTTCAGATCCTTGAAGCTGTTTATTCCGTTTTCTTTAAGCGGGTGATCCATAAACTGATCTTTGAGCGGAACGCCTCCGCCTTTATTGAATTTGAGCGTGAAGGACAACGAAGATTTTCCGCTTTCCCATAAGCCCTTTAAAGAAGCCTTGCCAACCTCTTTACCAAAACCGCTCCACGATTTGTCGCCGTCACTCATCAGGTAATTCGTTCCGCTGACTATCGCACTGCTTCCGGTCTGGAGGACAGCTCCGGCGGCCCACCTTGCAGCCGGTCCGTACATATAGCCGAATCCGTCTGCTGCACCCTCAGCCGCACCTTCCATTGTTCCTTCAAACACTGAATCAGCGACCAGGTCGAACCAGTCCTTCTTGTCTCCGTCCTTGGCAAAAGCATTTTTGATACAGTTGACCGTGACTTTTGAAATTATCTTTTTACCTGCACCGACGAGTGCCATTGCCGCAATGAAACCTGCTGCCGGTGATGCAAACGCAACTACCAGACAAAGTCCCACTATGACGACGGCTGCCGCCGCAAGTTTTACGAAACTCTTCCAGTGATCCTTGATGAACGTTCCAATCTTCTCAAGAGTATCACAAGCCCAGTTGACTGCTGCCTTACCGAGCTCATAAACGCCCTTTGCGAATTTCTTGAGTCCCTCTTTGGCTCTGTGGAAGCCTTCGGCAATATCCTTGCCTCTATCACACAGCCAGCCCCAGGCTTTCTCGCCCCACGATTTCTCTTTCTGAGGCTTCGGAGGCCTTGCCCATGGATTGACTTTGTAGAATTCTTCTTTATTTCTCCGGACATCAGATGCAGCTTTGTTATCTATGCGTCTTACAAGATCGAGGAAGCTGTTTCCTTTGTCCCTGACCTTGACTGCATTTTCAACTCTCTGCTGCTCGACTTCGATTCGCCTGTCTACCTCAGCAACTGCACCGGAAAGTATACCAACACCGCCGTTCATGTTGTAGACCTGAGACTTTACAGCCTTGAAAGCACCGACAACATTCTTTGCCCTGCCTATATACTTATCGATCATGTCAAGCGTATTATCAAGCGAATTCGGGCCAATGCCGGCTTTGATCTCTATACGCATATTTCACCTCTGTCCGTCGAATAACTGTTATGTCAGATTAGAAGCATTCTTGGGTCTACACGACCTGGTAAGATCGGTTTGAAAGGTATCGGCTGGATCGGATTTATCGGTGAGAAACCGCCAAATCCTCCCGGAGGAAGTACCGGTACTGTCGGCATAACAGGTGTCATCGGAGGATTGATCTTATTAAAATCGATCCTATCGAGATTCTTTACCCAATCCGGAAGTACTCCCTTCAGGCTCTCGATTCCGCCCGACTTCATGAAGTTGCCAAATCCTGTACCCAGGTGTTTCATGCCTCCTTTGAATCCGCCTTCAAAAGCACCCTTGAGTCCCTTGAATCCTCCAAGGTCTCCAAAGTTGAAATGAACAAGTGATATATCATTATCTGTAAAGAATGATGTATTGAATATATTGTCCATTGCACGGCGAACGCCGATATTAGCAATGTTGCTGATAGTATCTTCAAACGTTCCCTTAATAACGTCTTTTATTACATTTTTCGCAAGGTAATCCTTAATAAGAGTCTTTCCTGTTTCCTTAGCACCGTCACCAAGAAGACTTGAGAATGTGCCGCCGTCTACAGAGAACGTTGCCGAGTTGAATACCCAGTCAACAGTTCCTTCAAACAGTCCTACTCCGAAATCCTTCCATGAATAATCGTTATTTGCCCAGTTTGTGATACCGCCTGCAAGAGGTTCAAGTGCTAATCCAGCGAGCCACCTTCCGGCAGGTCCGTAAAGGAATCCAAAGCCATTAGCCGCACCGGTTGCTGCACCGTTGATCGTGCTTGAGAACAGCGTATCAGCAAATACATCAAATCCATCTTTACCCTCATATTTTTTGGGGTTCACATGATAATCTATCGCCGTCGCTATTCCGTCGCTGATCAACTTAGCCCCGACTCCTATCAATGCACAAGCTGCAACAAAGGCTGCCGCTGGTGAAGCAAATACTACGACCGCTGCAAGTGCAACAACAACAACTGCAGATACAACGACCTTAACAATGCTCTTCCAGTGTCCTTTGATCCATTCGCCTGCTTTGTGAATAGTATCTGCAACACAGTCACCAAATTCACAAACTGCTTCGATAGCCTTCTCGTACCACTTCTTTTCTCTCGGCGGTACCGGAGGTTTAGCCCATGGATTCTTTTTATAGAATATTGCCTTATTGATCGTGACCTTAACAGCTACTTCTGTGTCTATCCTCTTAGCGAGGGCGACAAAGTCGTTAGCCTTGGTCTGAACTTTTACTGCATTATCGAGCTTCTGCTCTTCAACAGCTATTCTTGAATCTAATTCGCTTACTGCTCCCTGAAGTATTCCGACTCCGCCGTTCATATTATGAACGCTCTGCTTTACCGCAGCGAATGTGTCTACAACTCTACGCTGCTTGCCGATGAAACCATCGATCTTTTCAAGCATTTCGTTTGTCGTACCTGCCCCGGAACCGTAAGCTTTAATTTCTATCCGCATTTTTCCACCTCAATTTGATGAAAACTTCAATTTGTACATAGTACTGAACTATGCCATTGCATAGCTGCCTATCATCTTGAACAGACCGCCTGAAACGGAACTGCTCTGCGGAATTTTTATATTTACCGGCTTTAACGCCAGTTTATTCATCGAATCAATACCTGTGGTCTTGAACATATTCAAAAGTCCCGAACCTACAGCACCTGAGATATTACCCAGCGACTGACCGGAAGCCAGACCGCTGATCGCATTGCTGATACCTGCTGCGGCAGAACCGGCTGAACTGACAGCTCCTCCGATGCCTGTTATCGCCGATGCAGCCGAGCTTATCGCTGAGCCTATCGAAGATGATACAGGGCTTATCGCACTGCCTATGCCTGATATCGCCTGACCTGCCGAGCTTATCGCTCCGCTGATCCCGGATACCGACGGTATTACTGAACTTATCGCTCCGGTTATACCCGATGAGATACTTCCGGCTGAACCTATCGCACTGCCGATCTCGGATATTGCCTGACTCGCCTGACCGAAAGCTCCGGTAACTCCCGAAACAGTCATGCCTGCACTGCTTATCGCACCGCCTGCACCTGCTATGGAAGAACCGATCGAACCTATCGTTCCGCCGAGTCCTGAAACAGCCGAACCAGCCGCACTCAACGCTCCGCCGATGCCGGTAGCCGCCGAACCAATGGCACTGACAGCATTTCCGATACCTCCGGATAATCCCTGACCGACAGCACTTATGCCGTCAGTAATGCTTGTTCCTATAGATGCTATACCTTCAGATATTCCGCTGCCTATCGAAGACACGCCGTCCGAGATATACTGTCCTACGGACTGCATACCCGAAGAGAATCCCTCTCCGAACGAACTGCCTATCTTGCTGAGACCTCCGCCTATGCTTCCCAGATCGATATTCACAAGATTGAAACCGTTCTTTGAGAAGAAGTCAGTGCCGAAGACACTGTCTGCGAGCGAATTGAGGCCTGTATTGGCAAGCTCTGTAAGTTTCTGACCAACGACGCTCTGAACTTTGTCGCTGATCATGTCATTTATCATATTAGTTGAAAGACCTTCAAGTGCGTTCTTTCCGACATCAGCCGCAGCCGAGATGCCTCCGCTGAGGACTCCCGTACCGTATGACAGCAGATCCGTTGCACCGGCTATCGCACCGCTTTTAGCTCCGCTGAAGAAAGCATCAGCCGTACCGCCGTTGTTTGCCCAGCCTGTGATACCGCCTGCGAGAGGTTTGAGTACCAGTCCCGACACTGCCTGAGCCGCCGGGCCGTAAACGATCCCTATTCCGTCAACTATGCCCTCGACAGCTCCGTTTACGGTGCAGTCGAACATAGTGTCTGCGAACATTGAGAACGCATTCTTGCCCTTATACTTTTCAGGATGCCGGTAATAGTCCACCATAGTGGTGATACCGCTCGTAAGCATCTTTCCGCCTATGCCCACCAGACCGCACGCTGCGATGAACGCACCTGCCGGCGGAGCAAAAACGCTCACGACTACCAGACCTGCTATTATGAGTGCAGAAGCCGCAATTTTCAGTATCGACTTCCAGTTGTCCTTGATGAAGGTAAATACTTTCCCTATGGTATCAGCCGCCCATTTAGCGACCTTTTTACCGAGAGAAACAACGCCCTTGACGAGCTTCTTCACGCCGTTGTAAACTTTCTTGGCAGCACCGCACAGAGCATCCCATACTTTTTCGTACCATTTCTTTTTGCGTGGAGGTCTTGCCCACGGGTTGACTTTATAGAAAGCCTCCTTGTTTGCATTGACCTTTTCAGCAACTTCACGGTCGATCCTCTTACAGAGTTCTATGAAATCGTGGTGCTTTTTCACAACGTTCTTAGCGTTCTGAAGCTTTTTTTCTTCGACAGCGATCCTCTGGTCGAGTTCTTCGACTGCACCGGAGAGTACCCCGACACCGCCGTTCATTCTGTAAACGCTCTGTTTTACAGCCTTGAATGAATCTACGACCTTCTGCTCGCTTTTAATATATTTGTTGGCTCTCTCCGCAAACTGTGCCGTATAATCGACACCTCTGAAGAAGAATGAGCCGCCTTGTGTGCTAATTGATATCCGCATACTTGTCACCTCGATGTTAATATCACATCGGCAGACAGCTTTTATGACCGCCTGTTAGTATGCCTTATCAAGAAGCGAACCCGCTTTTTGAAGTGATATCAAGCTCTGATACAGCCTTCCGCTGCTGATGTGCCGGAAAACATATCCAAAGCTTCAAGGAATACAGAACAGTCCGTCCGGATACAATTGCATTCGCACGCACCTGCACCCCAAAGCTGTCTTGCCCGCTGCCAGCAGCTCGGCATCAAGTTTTCACTAAAAAATCTGCTGACAAACAGTGAATTTTTTCCGACCAAAGAGTTTATGGCTCTTCACCTCTTATCCGGCTCGTGACCGGGAACAGATAACATCATAGACAGCAGCAGCCTGATGAACTCTCACCACTCCTGATGACAGACTGTCATGCTGCGGAACGCATATCCTGATCTTGTGTGACTTTCTGCGTACACGTATGCGTTTGCATACTGCACGAAGCATCCGGATCTATGTAAAGCTGGATCACATCTCTGTGAGCAGCATATTTTCCGTATTCAGTCACACCGGTAAACGTCTTAGCACTGCCATTGTCCGAAGACTCCGAAGCAATACCGTCCATTACACACGATATACCAGCGGAGAAAGAAATACATCTTTCTCTGAGATATTTCTCAAGATAGTATTCACGAATGAAACGATCCATGACCTTAGAGGTTGAATCGCTCCAGTATCCGCAGCTTTTTCTGCAAAGACCGATCTTATCGCTGCTATAAGCAAACGCATACATATCAGCCAACAGCATACCGCAGTTCAGCCGGCCGTTTTCATCATACATCGGAAATCCGAAAGTTCTGACAAACTCTTCCTCACGGCCGCAGTAGATATGGAAGACATCATTGACCGCAGCGGTGTAATGACCGCTTTCAGTTCCAAGTCTTTCAAGGAACAGGTCGATCTGCTCTCTTGTAAGCCTTTTTTCAGGATCGTATTTTCTTATGATGCTCTCGCACCATGAATTTCCGGGCATATCCTCCGACGGACGATCCTCTGCTCCGTCATTGAAGCCCGCATTTTCAGAAGCAATGATCTCGCTCCTGACTTCGGCAGGTGTAAAAACAGTATGATCGAACTCCCACTCACAGATATTGTTCCATGTACTGGAAGTAAGAACAGCATTTCCTTCTGTAATGCTGATGAATGTGTCTGACAGTCTATCCCATGCCCTCCTGAGTTTTTCGCCGGCACCGGTCATCCAGTTTTTCAGCATATCCTTTACCTTGCGGAAAGTATCGCCGAAGAAACTGATCGTTTCCTTTGCAGCTTTTTTCAGTTTATCCGTGAACTTTGACTCACCGTTCTCAGCCGGTGCGGGCATTGTCCAGGGACGAAGAGCATACGATCCTATCCTGCATTCCGAAGCCATATCTTCCTGTGTATCCTGCTTTACAGTAACGATAGTAGTTACTTCACTGTCCGCACTGTAATCGAGCGGTTTCACAGCAGCGAAGCTGGAGATAACGGCATCCGAAGGCTTGCAGAACATTTCCTGATCGTTCAGGAACATCTGAGCAGAATTACCGCCGAAGGGGCTTGTACACAATTCAATTTTCATACTTTACCCCCTCCTTTCATCGTTACATATAGGATTTAAAGTGGCTCATATCGAACGCACTGCTTACCATGACCTTTCTCAGTTCTGCCTGTTGTGCATTGCAGGCCGCTATCTGGCTCGACAAGTTGTCGAAAGCAGCATTGAGCTGATTGATCTGATTCTTTAGGTCTTCAATTGCCTGCTTCAGTCTTTCACGTTCTTTTTTGAAATCATTCAGAGCGTTGTTGGAATGAGTCTCTTCCTCTACGCTTTTGCATCTGAACACGCCGGCGAAATCAGGGGTAGCGATATCGTCGCACTGGATGCTCTTGCGGAGGCTTTCGTCTGCCTGCTCTGATGAGTTGTTGGAAACCCCGATAGAACCCGGTACATCGATAAAGCCTGAACCTTCCATGCAGCCGATGATCTTCGTGAGATCCTCAAGTCTTTTCTCAAAGTTTATCTTGTCTGAATGGCAGGAGTTCAAAGCATTTACTACGCCGCATCTTTCGCTGCGGTAGCCTTCTTCCTGTCTTTCCGACTGATATTTTTGATTGGCAGCGTTCTCGTATCTGTTTCTGGAAGCATAATACTCGTCAGCCGCTTCATCCGGACTTGGATTGAACCATGACATAAAAACCACGTTGTAAGCACAGTCCATAACGGACTCAGTGTTACTTCTCCTTTCCTCATTATTCCGTGAAAAGCGATGTGCGGTAACAAGTTACCGGCTATGGCTGCACGACCTTAGCATTTCACCGTTTTATCACGTTACATTTATTTTAGCACATTTCCGGAAAAATAGCAAGTGGTTCTACCGGAAAATATAAATAATTTTTGAAATTCGTCATTTTGTATAATTTGGCAAAATTACAATTGTTTATTTTGACTTCAAACGATAATCTTTTGTATAGCTAATATGGAATTATTCTACAAAAAGGATAGTGACCAATAGTCATTTGATTTATTTTATAATCACACCCTTGATTTTTTATATGAATGGTGATAGAATAGACTTTGAATTATAAGAAAGAAGTGAATGATTCAAATGGACAGTATCACATTTTTCAAAGACCTTGCTATTATAATAGTATCGGCAAAGGTCTTCGGACTCCTCGCCCAGAAGCTCAAAGCTCCGCAGGTCGTCGGTGAGATAATCGCCGGCCTCGTCATAGGGCCGTGTCTCCTCGGCGTTGTCGAAAAATCCGATCACCTCTCGCTCCTTGCCGAGATAGGTGTCGTCATGCTCATGTTCGAGGCAGGTCTCGAAACTGACCTGAAAGAACTCATCAGAACAGGCGTGAAAGCCCTGCTCGTGGCGTGTGCCGGAGTCTTCGTGCCGCTCGTCGGAGGTACGATACTCTATAGCTGCTTCTACGGATTCGAGTCGGTCGGCAGCGAGGGTTTCTTCCGTGCCGTCTTCATCGGAACGATAATGACAGCAACTTCCGTCGGCATCACCGTCCAGACGCTCAAGGAACTCGGCCACCTCAATGAACCTATCGGAACGCTCATAATGAGTGCTGCGATAATCGATGATGTTATCGGAATCATCGTCCTCACATTCGTCATAGGCTTCAAGAACCCCGATTCAAAGCCTTCCGCCGTTATTGTCCACACCCTGCTGTTCATAGCGTTCAGCTTCGGTGCAGGCTTCCTCACCTACTATATATTTAAATATATAGACAAAAAATACCCCCACCGCAGAAGAATACCGATATTCGGCCTTGCCCTCTGTATGTTCATGGCATTCGCCGCAGAGGAATTCTTCGAGATAGCCGATATCACCGGTGCCTACGTCGCAGGACTCATTCTTTGCAGCCTGAAGGATTCGCAGTATATCGCCAGAAAAGTCGATATCAACTCCTACATGATCTTCGGGCCGGTCTTCTTCGCAAGCATCGGCGTGACTACTACGCTCAGCGGTTTCTCTAAAGACCTGATATTCTTCTCGATAGGCTTCGTACTCGTCGCCATGATATGCAAGATAATCGGCTGCGGCGTTACTGCAAAGCTCATGAAGTACAACGTCCGTGACAGCCTCAAAGTCGGAGTCGGAATGATGACAAGAGGCGAGGTCGCTCTCATAGTCTCGAAAAAAGGTCTCTCCGTCGGCATGATGGACGAAAAATTCTTCACCCCTGTTATCTTACTTATTATAGTATCATCGATCTCAACGCCTATCATCTTGAAGCTGCTCTATAAAGACAGCAAAGATGCCCCGAAAGCCGCACAAGTCTCTTGACTTTCACACCGCAAGATGATATGATATGTATGGACAGTTCGCTTGCACCATCCTGTCCTTAAACAAAACTACGGGCTTATAACCAAGATCAACGTGTACAGCCCTGTCCATGACGGCACTTGCACAGAAGTCCTTGCTTTTGTGGGGCAAAACCTTTCTGAGGAAAGGTTCTTTCCCCACACCCCTTTTCCAAAGACTTTTAACATGATTTTTTTCTGACAGG
>CADBQF010000004.1 GCA_902796705.1 Ruminococcus flavefaciens | reverse complement strand
GTCATGAATATCTCCAGCAGCAGAATGAAAGGATATATCGAATAACTCAGGAAACTTTTCACATAAAGGATCCACACAGGTCTTCCTGTAAGGTCGCACCAAAGTTCAAGGTGATCGAGCATCGAGATAGTAAATGTCAGTATCATGACTATGATGACACAGCCAATACCTTTGATCTGATTTTTCCGGTTTACAATGATAATGATAGAAAGTGCCGCAAGCAGCATTATAGTCATGTAGCTGCTGCTCAGATAATCTTTTACCAACTGCATTGCATTCCCTCCGATAATAAATTAAATGTTCTGAATCCATTATAACACATATAGTTATATTTTTCAATCACTTGTCAGAAAAAACATCTGCCGGAATGCTCTTAGTATAATCAGAGTATTCCGGCAGAGGAAATATCATATAGGATAATTATTAAACAGATATTGTCAGATCATTATTTATTCATAAGACCGGCACCGGCATTCCATGCCTGACCGACTTTTTCGCCAATAGAATAATAACCGCTTCTGTACTGGTCAAAAACGAGAGCGTTGACTTTTTCGGGGAGGATCTTGTCCTTGTCACCGACTACTTTTTCGTCTGCACTGACATTGATGATCTTTCCGACGATAGCATGGAGATTAGGCGTGTTTACCTCTTCTGCAAGTTCACACTCGATCGTTACCGGAAATTCGGTTATAACAGGAGCGTTGACAAATTCGCTCTTAACGGCGTGATATCCGGTCTTCTCGAACTTATCAGCCATTTTGTTTCCGGTAGCTATGCCGAAGAAGTCAGCAGCTTCCATATTCGGAACATCTGCTATGCTCACAGTGAATGCTTTGGTCTCCATGATATTTTTAGTAGTCTTGTGGTCAGAATCGATGAAGAGAGCGATCTTATCCATATCGCATATCTGAGCCCATGCTGCATTCATAGCACAGATATTGCCGTCAGCACCGTAAGCAGCGATTATAGCAACAGGCATAGGAAAGAGAGCGGGCTGTACTCCTAAGTTTTTTCTCATTTTACATTCCTCCGTAAGTAGTATTCAGGAAGTTCATATATCCTGTGATATTATTATACCACTTTTTCAATGAAATATCAAGACGATGATATGAGAAAACACAAGATCAGTATTATAAAAAAGGGACAGAAAGCTGTCCCTTTTATCATCAGATATTATTATTTGTCGAGCTGACCGACAACGACCTGACGCTGTTTTCCGTCGTCAGTGCAGGTAATTATCGTTATCCTGTCATCTCCGAAATCGTCAAGCACCCATGTTTCGCTCGGCTCGACGATAAAGCTTTCTGTCACGGTGTAGTGATACTTGTTCTTTTCGGTATCGTACAGAGTTATCTTCATACCCAGCCTGACTTTTTTCAGGTCATTGAAATACTCTTTGTAGATCGTACTGCTGTGGCCGGCGATACAATAATTCCCTTTTCCCGGCTCGCCTGTTCCGATGAAATGACCGGCAGCTTTTGCGAGAGTATCGTTGTCAGTTCCTTCCAGAACAGGGGCTTTTATGTCAATATCAGCTATCTCGACAACAACGTTTTCTTTCATGAGTTTGTGTTTGAGATATTCCCGGTAGATCTTCCTTATACCCAAATATCCGATCACGCTCAGACCGATGACCACAGCGATAAGTCCGGCTGCGAACATCAATATCTGCTTTTTGCTGTATTTACGGCTCTCTGATCTGTCTGCCATAGGATACGCTCCTTTTTCTGAAGGTTTTATACTTATTATATCTTATCAGATTGATTTTTACAATACCTTTATTGACTTTTTTTGCGGCCGGTGATATAATTATTCAGTTAATAAAGAGCATAAGGAGAAAACCATGGACAGATCATCTAAGATAGAACTGACGAATATGTGCCTTGTTTACGATGAAAAGCGTGTGCTTGTACAGGAAAAGACCGGCCTTAAAGATAAATACAAAGGCGGTCTCGTATTTCCCGGCGGACACGTTGAACCTGATGAATCGCTGCTCGATTCGGTAATACGTGAGATAAAAGAGGAGACAGGTCTGACGATACACAATCCCAAGCCCTGCGGCTTCAAGGACTGGATACTTGAAGACGGTACACGCTATATCGTTCTGCTGTATAAGGCAGATAAATTCGAGGGCGAGCTTAAAAGCTCCGAAGAGGGAAGAGTTTTCTGGCTCGACAGAGACATGATACCAAGTGCCGGTCTGATATGGAATATGCGTGAACTCATGCAGATCTTTGAGACTGATGATTTCAGCGAATTCTTTTTCCGCATAAAGAACGGTAC
>CADBQF010000003.1 GCA_902796705.1 Ruminococcus flavefaciens | reverse complement strand
CCATCAGCGACAAAGATAATGGGAGATTGTATTTTTGCTACAAAAGCATCCAATCTAAATGCCATTCTGTTCACCCTTTCTTCATTGATGTGCTACAATATCTATAGGAGCATTTACCTAAAGTTTCATACTTTTGGAAAACTGAAAAAATCATAAAAAACACATGATCAGCCGAACAAATGGAGTAGAATAGGGATGGCAAACCACATAGATAAGCATTTTGTAATGAATACCTTATAATTTTAGCACAAGACAACATAATTGTCAAGGGCGATTTAGCGGAATATCACGGCAACTACAGATTTAGCGGAATGTCACGGCAACAGCATTTACTTTTGAGGAGAAACGGCAGAAGGACCAAAAAATATATCAAGGAAAAGAGTAGTTCAAGTGCGGCCCGAAACATCAGACGCCTTTTACTAATACGCTTGTACTGAGCCTGAAAAACAAGATTGATAGTAATTTTAATTACAACTGTAGTTAAACTGCTTGTTTTTATAACTCTAATAATCTGTACTATAAAGATTTTTCCTGCAGCATTGTATTGTATGTCATATAAATATGCTGAGCCATATACAACTCTATTTAACATATTTCATTTTAGCCCGCATTACGAATTTTCAAGTGCCGAAAATCTTTACAATAATAAAGCATTATATGTGTTAATTCTTGCAGATATGATATTCATGATTATTGATTTGACAATTACATTTAAATCTAATAGAAAACAAGCAGCTATGCCCTCCGTTCAGTTTACGGAGGGATTTTTAATTTAACATGAACTTTACATAGTGGTACTGGTCAAATTTACATTACTATGCTATAATGTTATTGTCAGGAGTGTGATAAAATGCTTATACACATAGTAGAAGATGAAGTGAGTATCCGGGAGCTTGAAAGCTATGCTCTTGAAAAGAACGGTTATGAAGTTCGGTGCTTTGAAAATTCAAATGATTTTTATGATGAGATAAAAAGACGAACGCCCGATCTGATACTGCTTGACATTATGCTGCCCGGTGACGACGGACTCACGATCCTCGGCAAGCTCCGCAGTGAGTCAGCCTATTCGATGATCCCGATCATCATAATTTCGGCAAAGACGACGGAGCTTGACCGGGTGAAAGGGCTTGATCTTGGTGCAGATGATTATATGTGCAAACCGTTCAGCGTTATGGAGATGCTAAGCCGTGTGAAAGCAAGGCTGAGAAACATACCGGAGGCGGTTCCATATATATTGAATTTCGAGGGCATCGCAATGTCCGAAGGTGCAAGGACAGTGACCGCAGGTGATGTTCCTGTTGAACTGACTTATAAGGAATATGAACTGCTGAAAATGTTTCTGACAAGTCCGAGGATCGTGCTTCGGCGTGACGATATTCTCGATAAAGTATGGGGACGTGACAGCACAGGACGAACCCTTGACGTGCATATCCGTACCCTGAGAGCAAAGCTGGGAGAATACGGCAAATACATCAAGACCGTCAGAAACGTTGGATACAAGCTGGATAAGGACGACTGATATGGAGCGGAAGATAGTGCTAAGTCTGTTTTACATGGGCATCATCACGGCGATAGTGGGTATCGTCATTACGACCTTCGCTTACTACGGATTTTTCCGCAGGGAGGTGGAGGAAAATCTTGTCCACGAATGCAGGCTGGTCGCAGAAAGCTATGATAAGCTGTCCTCGCCTGATGAACTTGATCTGTTTTCTGGTGAGGACTTTCGCATCACGCTGATAGACAAGGACGGGAACGTTCTGTATGAGAGCGATGCAGATCACCTGACTATGACAAATCACCTCGACAGACCTGAGATCAGGGCAGCCGCCGAAGAAGGAACGGGCAGCGACACACGTTTTTCCGATACTTTGGGAACGGAAGATCATTATTACGCTGTCAGGCTCGATGATAACAGTATCCTGCGTGTTTCGATACAGACAGATTCTATCATTGCACTGTTTGAACGCTCTCTGCTGATAATACTTATCGTCATTATCGGTATAATCATCGTGTCGCTCATCATATCTGTCAAGCTGACCGGAAAACTGATAGCTCCGTTAAAAAGAATACCTGAGATACTTGAAAAGAACATACCTGTCACCGATGCAGAAATATACCCCGAAGTCGTCCCCCTTGTGGAAGAGATACGAAATGCAAGGAATGCTCAGAGCGAGATGCGTCAGGAATTCACGGCAAATGTTTCGCACGAGCTGAAAACTCCTCTGACTTCCATTTCAGGCTATGCGGAGCTGATAGAATCGGGAATGGCACAGGGCGAGGACAGTGTGAAATTTGCCGGCAAGATCAAAAACGAATCTGCCCGTATGCTTGCACTCATCGGAGATATACTGCGGCTGTCGGAGCTTGACAGCATCGGTGATACGCCCCTTGCCGATGAGATCGACCTGAAAGCTGTTGCAGAGGATTGCAGAGAACGCCTGACTCAGCAGGCTGAAAAACGTGGTATCATAATGACTGTCAGCGGAGAAAGCTCTGCTGTTACAGGCAGCAGGACTGAGCTTGGCGAACTGGTGTATAATCTTGTGGATAATGCAATAAAGTATAACCGTGAGAACGGCAATATCGAGATAAAGATATCTGAAAAAAAACTTACCGTCGCAGACACGGGACTCGGCATACCGCAGGAGAGTATCCCACGTATATTTGAGCGTTTCTACCGGATAGACAAGAGCCGCAGCCGGGCAAAAGGCGGCACAGGTCTTGGACTTTCTATCGTGCGTCATATCGCAGAGCATCATGGTGCGAAGATAGATGTGGAAAGTACATTGGGTGTAGGAACAAGCATCACTGTCACATTCAGATAAGGAGAATATAATGAACATTTTTTCAATATGTACCTTATGCGGAGGACTTGCCTTCTTCCTGTTCGGTATGCACGTTATGTCACAAAGTCTGGAGAAGATCGCAGGAGGCAAGCTTGAAGCGACTCTTAAAAAAATGACATCAAATCCGTTCAAGAGCCTTGCTCTCGGTGCAGGCATCACGATCGCTGTGCAGTCATCATCGGCTATGACTGTCATGCTTGTGGGACTTGTCAATTCGGGCATCATGGAACTTGAGCAGACCGTCGGCGTTATCATGGGTTCAAACATCGGCACTACGCTGACAGCGTGGCTGCTCAGCACAGCAGGCATCAAAAGCGATAATGTGCTGATATCTATGCTCAAACCCGAAAATTTCGCTCCGATAGTTGCACTTATCGGCATCATCATGATAATGATGAGCAAAAAGAAGAAGAGACAGGACATCGGCACGATCATGGTGGGCTTTGCTGTACTGATGTTCGGCATGGAACTTATGAAGAACGCAGTATCGCCGCTTGCCGAAATGGAAGGCTTCAGCAAACTCCTTGTAGCTTTCAGGAATCCCCTTCTCAGCGTAGCGTTCGGAGCTGTGTTTACCGGAGTTATACAGTCATCGGCTGCATCTGTCGGCATTTTGCAGGCTCTTTCACTTACCGGCACTATCTCATACAGAATGGCTATCCCGATCATCATGGGACAGAATATCGGTACTTGTGTGACCGCACTGCTTTCATCTATCGGTGTAAATAAGAACGCAAAGCGAGTTACCGTTGTGCATATGTCATTCAACATCATCGGTACGATAATATGTCTTACAGTATTTTACGGACTTGATCTGCTCATTAATTTCCGCTTTGTTGATAAGCCTATCGGTGCAGTAGAGATAGCGGCTGTTCACTCTATTTTCAATATCGTCACAACGCTGATACTTCTGCCGTTTTCCTCACAGCTTGTTAAACTGGCAAAAAAGCTCGTTCACGATTCAAAAGAAGCCGAGGTATCTGTTTTGCTTGACAAACGTCTTATCGCTACTCCGCCCCTTGCAGTTTCACAGTGCAGAGAAAAGACAGTGAACATGGCACTTGGGGCAAAGGAAGGACTTCACGAAGCTCTCCGGGCAATGTTCGACTATTCGGACAAGGCTGTTCTGAGTGTTGAGGAAAAGGAGCAGCTTCTCGATGAAATGGAAGATCAGCTCTCTACTTTTCTGCTGGAATTATCCGCTGTCAGCCTGACAGACGAGGACAGCCGCACTGTCACTGAACTTCTGCACACGATCAGCGATTTTGAGCGTATAAGCGACCATGCGATCAATATGATCGAGATAGCACAGGAAATGGAACGCAACAGTCAGAGATTTTCTGACAGTGCGAAGGACGATTTCTCTACGCTTTTTGCCGCACTGACGGAGATCTCAGGACTTACTGTAAAGGCATTTGCAGATAATGACACCGAACTTGCAATGAACGTCGAACCGCTCGAAGAAGTCATCGACGATCTTACCGCTGCTATCAGGGATAAGCATATCGAAAGACTCCGCAAAGGCGAATGCAGTCCTGAACTTGGCGTTTATCTGTCCGATCTGCTGATAAACTGCGAGAGAGTGTCCGACCACTGCTCGAATATAGCGGTATCTATCATACAGATATCAAGATCAAGCATGAACAGCCACGATTATCTCAGCGGCTTGAAAGCCGAACGCACTCCGCAGTTTATCGAAAGCTATACTGCATATGGTCAGAAATACAGGCTGGCATCGGAATGAGAAAAAATTCCGGATCATACGATCTGTTATTGACAGCTTCTGATATATGATGTAAAATATATTACGGTAATTTTATATGAAAAGGAGCAAAACACATCTATGGCTAAATTCAAAGGGCTTACACAGGCAGAAGCCGAAAAACGCCTGCTTGAAAACGGGCGT
>CADBQF010000002.1 GCA_902796705.1 Ruminococcus flavefaciens | reverse complement strand
GAGGGAGAGTTCGTGGCGATAATGGGTTCTTCCGGAAGCGGAAAGACCACACTTCTCAACTGCATCTCGACGATAGACAGAGTGACGAGCGGCCATATATTCCTTGAGAGCAAGGATATCACGACTCTCAAAGGAAGCGAACTGAACAAGTTCAGGCGTGAAAAGCTCGGATTCATATTTCAGGATTTCAACCTCCTCGACACGCTCACAGCCTATGAGAATATTTCCCTTGCGATGTCGATACAGGGATATCCTCATTCCGAGATAGCTCCGGCTGTGGAGCAGGTCGCAGAACAGCTCGGCATCACGGAAGTTCTTCAGAAATATCCCTATCAGATGTCCGGCGGACAGAAACAGCGTGTCGCTTCCGCAAGAGCTATCATCACAGAGCCGAGACTCGTTCTCGCTGACGAGCCGACAGGAGCTCTCGATTCCAAAGCCGCAAAAATGCTCCTCGAACGATTCAATTATCTCAACGAGGAGAGAAAAGCCACTATCATGATGGTAACTCACGACAGCTTCACGGCAAGCTATTCTTCAAGAGTCATCTTCATCAAGGACGGAAAGATCTTCCACGAGCTGAGAAGAGGCGAAGACGAGACACGCAAGGCATTCTTTGACAAGATAATCGATGTCGTTATGCTGCTGGGAGGTGACATGAGCGATGCTCTTTAAACTCTCACTTAAAAATATCCGCCGGAGCGTCAAGGACTACATGATATATTTCTTCACGCTCATCGTCGGAGTAGCGATCTTCTATATATTCAACGCCGTAGAGACACAGGCGGCATACCTCGAACTGTCCGAAGACAAGGAGGAGATGCTCGATATATTCAGGAAGATAATGTCCGCAGTCAGCGTATTCGTCGCAATAGTCCTCGGACTGCTGATAATCTATGCGAGCCGGTTCCTGATGAAGCGGCGTAACCGGGAATTTGCGATATATCTCACGCTCGGAATGAGCAAGACGAAAGTTTCTATGATACTTGTCTTTGAGAATATCATTATAGGAATATGCTCGCTTGCAGCAGGACTTGCGATCGGCATCGGACTCTCACAGCTCATGAGTGCGTTCATCGTAGACCTGTTCGATGCGGATATGACGAAATTCCGCTTCACGCTGTCGGGCGACGCTATAGCAAAGACTCTGCTCTATTTCGGCATCATGTACCTTGTGGTCATCTTATTCAACAGCAACACGATAGGCAGATGCAAGCTCATCGACCTCATACAGTCCGGAAAGCGTGCGGAGCAGCTCAGGACAGGAAAGCTCTATATATGCCTTCCGATGTTCATAGTATCGATAGGCAGCCTGACCGTTTCGTATATCCTGCTCTCAAAGAAGCTCACCGAACTCAGCAACACGAAGATAACCGCAGCACTGGTGCTTCTCGCTGCCGGAACGCTCCTGTTCTTCTGGTCGCTCTCGGAAATACTCATGCGGTTCGTGATGTCGCTCAAAGGCTTTTATCATAAGGGCATCAACAGCTTTACATTCCGTCAGATAAGCAGCAAGATAAAAACTATGGTCTTCTCGATGACAGTCATCTGCCTGATGCTCTTCATAACGATAAGCCTGCTGACGACAGCATTTTCCGCCCGCAATACGCTCACGAACGGAGTAAAGAAATACTTCCCGTCCGATGTCGATATCTGCTATGTAGACAAGGAAGAGCCTGACAAGACTCCCATGGACGTTTTACGTGATGCCGGATACGATCCTGACAGCGTTATAAAGGAATATATCATCGTGACAAATTACAAGTCCGGTGTAAAGCTCAAAGAATTAATGGGAGACTATTCCGAAGAATTAGCGGGTGTTATAGCTGAAAATTTCATGATGTACTCTATATTGAAGTATGATTTTGAGATGTACAGCATCAGTGAGATAAACGAAATGCTTGATCTCAGAGGGGAAAAGAAGCTCTCCCTCAAAGACGGCGAATACCTCATTATGTGCAATATGGACGACTACAGCAAAGTCTACAACAAAGTCCTCAGCTCCGGCAGAGAGCAGACGGTCAACGGAAAGACGCTCAGACCTGCTTCTGACAAAGTCACTGACGGTTTTGTATCTTCCTCATTCAATAAGACGAATTCAGGCTGCATGGTCGTACCGGACGACGTTTGCAGGGGACTTCCTGCAAGGT
Source organism: Ruminococcus flavefaciens (assembly GCA_902796705.1). Lineage (GTDB taxonomy): Bacteria > Bacillota > Clostridia > Oscillospirales > Ruminococcaceae > Ruminococcus > Ruminococcus flavefaciens_W. The sequence goes on along the minus strand of CADBQF010000002.1, from coordinate 713 downwards.
ACAGTTACTTCCATGCAAATTACAAAGGCAGTTCAAATAAGGAAAAGAGAGCTGACGAGAAGAAATTCCTCGATATGTACAATGATGCCTATAGCTGGACAAAAGACCAGACAGTCACCGGACTTGACGAACCCGATAAATACGCCGGGCTCCTCACAAAATTCCAGCTCATGGACGAGACAGTCGGCATAGGTGCGATAGTAACGTTCCTCGGATTGTATATCGGATTCATATTCCTTATATCAAGCGGTGCTGTACTTGCCCTGAAAGAACTCTCGGAGAGCGTTGACAGCTCCGGAAAGTACGAGATGCTCCGGAAGATAGGTGCGGAGGAAAATGCGATCACCAGATCTCTCCTGATACAGGTCGGTCTGTTCTTCATCATTCCGCTCCTGCTCGCCCTTATACACTCGATCTTCGGAATGAGACTTGTGATAAGATACCTCGATATCTTCGTCAAAAACGGCGTAGGCTCTTCAAGTATCATGGTGTTCATGATAATACTCCTTATCTACGGCGGATACTTCCTCCTCACATTCATAGGAAGCCGTACTATCATCAGAAAAAACGACCAGAAACACTGATCCCCCTGTAAGTTTGCTGCTTGTGCAGAATGTTATGTCTTTTATTGGGGAAAACCCTTTTGAAAAAGGGTTTCGCTACAGCGACCGTCCCCTCTGTCAGCTACGCTGACATCTCCCCACCCCGTGGGG
>CADBQF010000001.1 GCA_902796705.1 Ruminococcus flavefaciens | reverse complement strand
CTGTCCATCATCGAAACCATTATCGCAAGCGTGATGATTCCGAGTATGAAATTCATGAAAGCTCCTGCCGCAAGCACTATCATTCTCTTCCAGAGCTTCTGGCTGCGGAAACTTCTCGGATCGTCGCCGCTCTCGTCCTCGCCCTCCATAGCACAGTAACCGCCTACAGGCAGCAGTCTGAGCGAATACTTCGTCTCGCCCTTCTGCTTCTGCAAAAGCTTAGGCCCCATGCCTATCGAGAATTCCAGTACCCTGACTCCGGAGAGCTTTGCACATATGAAGTGTCCGAACTCATGCACCGTTACGATTATGCCAAAGATCAGCAATGCTATAATAATACCCATATATAAATTATCCTTTCATCTTCACACAGACCGCTGAATGTCATGCCCTGCTGATGATGCCTCTGACGTACTCTCTTGCAGCTTTGTCAGCCTCTGCAACATCATCATAACTCTTTATCTCCGAGAAGTCGAAATATTTAAGTACCGAAGATACGATCTCGCCTATCCTGATAAACGGTATCTCATCATGGAGGAATGCCCTTACTGCTTCCTCGTTTGCCGAATTCACAAGGCAGGGATAAGCTCCGCCGAGCTTTATCGCTTCGATAGCCGCTGTAAGGCATTTGAAAGTCTCATAATCCGGCTTCTCGAACGTGAGCTTTCCGTAATCCGTGAGCGAGAGCCTGCCTGTCGGACACTCGACTCGCTCCGGATAGAGCAGGGCATACTGTATCGGTATCTTCATATCCGGTACGCCGAGCTGTGCTATCACGGAATTATCGTTATACTCCACAGCCGAATGAACAACGCTCTGACGGTGGACGACTATCTCTATCTGCTCCGGTTCAAGGTCAAAGAGCCATTTCGCCTCGATGAATTCGAGTCCCTTGTTCATGAGAGTAGCAGAATCTATCGTTATCTTGCTGCCCATATCCCAGTTCGGGTGATGAAGTGCCTGTTCCTTTGTGACACTGCGGAGTTCGTCGTATGTCTTTCCGAAGAACGGGCCGCCCGATGCTGTGAGGATTATCCCTTTGAGCTGTCTGCGGTCGTTTCCCTGCAAGCACTGGAATATAGCTGAATGTTCGCTGTCTACCGGGTAGATCTTCACGCCCTTTTTATCAGCGGCATCGATAACGAGTTCTCCGCCTGCAACGAGAGTCTCCTTGTTGGCGAGAGCGATATCCTTTCCTGCCTCTATTCCCCAGAGAGTCGGGCGGAGTCCTGCCATTCCGACGATAGAATTGAGAAGTATATCGGAGTCATTCATCTGAGCTATCGCCTGAAGACCTTCATCGCCTGCAAGCACTTTTATATCAGTATCAGCAAGACGTTCCCTGAGCTGAGCGTACTTGTCTTCGCAGTATACCGACACTATCTCCGGGCGGAATTTTCTCGCCTGCTGTTCCAGAAGATCAATGTTATGATATGCCGATAGTGCCGTTACCTGCATATCATGTTTTTCGCACACTTCAAGAGACTGTGTTCCGATAGAACCGGTAGAACCGAGTATCGCAACTTTCTTTTTCATATTATGTTCCTCTTTTCTAAGGATATGTATAGTCAGCGTCAGGAATGATACGAAACCGGCTCATCTCCTGACATTTTGTCAGAAAAAACGAAAGGGACTATCCGCATATGCGTTTAGCCGCCTTTCAGAAATATTAAAATACGCCTATAAGCTCATTGAAAGCATAGAATACAGGCAGAACGAAAAGTACGCTGTCAAAGCGGTCCATGAGTCCGCCGTGTCCGGGCATTATCTTTCCGTAGTCCTTGAAGCCGATCTGACGCTTTACCATTGACGCAGAAAGATCACCGACAGTTCCTATAACAGCACATACTATGCCCAGTATAAAAGCAAGAAGTGTTATCATAGAAAATCCTCCGATGTGTTCGCCTGTTACAAAAACTGATCCCACAGATACGTGTTCGAGTCTTGTGCCGCCTCTTATCGAAAAAGCAGCAGCGTATACTATGCCTGTAGTGAGTATTCCGCCCACGAAGCCTTCGATAGTTTTCTTGGGGCTTATCTCCGGACAGAGCTTGTGCTTTCCGATCGCAACGCCTGTGAAATATGCACCCGTATCAGCGATCCACGCACCGCACAGAGCCATGATGAGCAGGAAAAGTCCGTCCTCTCTGCTCGAACGCTCTATACGCACCATTGTTGACATAGCCTGCGGAACGAGTACCATGCACGCAAGCACGAAGAAGATCTGTCCGTACTCTATCTCCTTGTGTTTTTTCAGCCATGTCACGAATATTACAAATGCGGCCAGCAGCGTGACAGCAAATGCCTCAACAGCTACTCTTCCGTCACAGCCACGGCTGTTCGAACCGCCTATGATGCCCTCCGGATATACATAGTATCTCTCATAGATGAAAGGCATTATCATGCCGCATACCTCTGATGCGACAAGCACGGGTATGCAGTTATGGAGCTTTACAGCTCTGAGAAGCTCATACAGCATTACTGCTATTATGACTGCAACTGCTGCCGGAAGAACCATAGTATCATGGAAATACAGCACTACTGCGAGCAGTCCTGCTCCGACAACACCTGAGATTATTCTTGTGACCATTTATCACACACCTCCGAAGCGACGCTGACGTCTGCCGAATTCAATAAGAGCCTTATCAAGCTCTGCCGGAGTGAAATCAGGCCACAGTATATCTGTGAAATAATATTCAGCGTATGCACACTGCCATATAAGATAATTCGAGAGTCTCATCTCTCCGCTCGGACGGATAACGAGGTCAACGTCCGGGAAACCTGCTGTGTAGATATTGTCAGCGATAGACTGCTCCGTGATATCCTCCGGGCGTATCTCACCGTTCACAGCTTTCTGAGCAAGTATGCGTGCAGCATGGGCAAGCTCGTCACGGCCGCCGTAATTGACAGCCATCATGAGCGTCATCTCGGTGTAATGAGCTGTATCCTGTTCGAGCTTTATCATCTTTTCCCGAAGATCTTCATCAAATGCAGACTTGTCACCGAGGAATATCATGCGTGTATTCTCGCTGAGGAAGTTCCTTACATCGGCGATATAATCACGGAAAAGTTCCATTATAGTATTGACCTCATCAGCCGGACGCTTCCAGTTCTCTGTAGAGAAAGCGTAGAAAGAGATGTTCTTCAAGCCGATATCCTTGCAGTAGCGGACGATCTTCTTGAAATTCTTCGCACCCTCCCTGTGACCGAACGAACGGGGCAGGCCACGCTTCTTCGCCCACCTGCCGTTTCCGTCCATGATGAAGCCGACGTGCTGCGGCAGCACTTCCGGGAGTTCTGCCGCATCTGTGTTTTTCTTACCAAAAAGTGCCATTTATCCTCCGATCAGACTGTCATGATCTCTTTTTCCTTGTCAGCGATAGCCTTGTCGATATCAGCACAGAACTTATCTGTAAGATCCTGTACCTTCTTCTCGCAGTCCTTGAGGTCGTCCTCTGTGATCTCGGAATTCTTCTTCTTTGCCTTGAGCTTATCCATAGTATCACGTCTTACGTTGCGGACAGTTACCTTAGCCTCTTCGCCGTACTTCTTTACGGTCTTGCAGAGTTCCTTACGTCTTTCCTCTGTGAGCTGCGGGAAAGCAAGGCGGATAACGTTTCCGTCGTTTGTGGGAGTGATGCCTACATCAGATGCGAGTATGGACTTCTCGATCATTTTGAGTGTTGATTTATCCCACGGCTGGATAACGAGTATCCTTGCTTCTGATACAGATACAGCGGCCATCTGGTTCACAGGTGTGGGAGCTCCGTAGTAGTCAACAAGCACCTTGTCGAGAACAGCAGGGTTTGCACGTCCTGCACGTACAGAAGCAAGCTCATTTCCGAGAGCGTTGAGACATTTGTTCATTTTTTCCTTTGCGGTATTGATAGTTTCTTTCATGACAGATCATATCCTTTCGTGTATATATTATTATAAATAACAGTCTGGCTCATCTTCCGCAGACTTTATATTTCCTTATTCAGCAACGACCGTTCCGACATCTTCGCCCATTACAGCGTCATAGATATTATCAGGACGTGAGAGATCGAATACGAGCATCTTCATCTTATTGTCACGGCAGAGCGTAGCTGCTGTGCTGTCCATAACAGCAAGCTCGTCATTGAGTACCTGACTGAATGTGAGTGTGCTGTATTTCTTTGCATCGGGATACTTATGAGGATCTTTGTCGTATACACCGTCAACGAGAGTTGCCTTGAGGAAGATATCAGCCTCGATCTCGACAGCACGGAGCGATGCAGCCGTATCAGTTGAGAAGAACGGATTTCCTGTGCCGCAGCCGAAGATAACGACTCTTCCCTTGTTAAGGTGGTTGACAGCCTTGTTGCGGATATACGGTTCAGCGACCTGCTGCATCGTGATAGCAGTCTGGACTCTGACTACACAGCCGAGAGCTTCGAGAGCATCTGCAAGAGCGAGTGCATTCATGGCTGTAGCGAGCATACCGATGTGATCGGCTCTTGTCCTGTCCATAGCACCGCTTGAACGTCCTCTCCAGAAATTTCCGCCTCCAACTACGACAGCTACCTGAACGCCTGCATCGACGCACTTCTTGATGCTGCGGCATATATCGGTTATGACATCATAGTTGAGACCGACTTTCTTTTCACCTGCGAGAGCTTCACCGCTGACTTTCAATAATATTCTTTTATACTTTGGTTCCATATTCGCACCTCACAAAAAATATATCTATGCTTATTTTACACTAAAAAAGCGATTCTGTAAAGGATATTTTCCGAAAAAAATAAAATTTTTCTTATTTTTTAAGATATACGCCTGTAAATCGGGATTTTCAGGCAGCCGGAAAGTCTTATTCGACACTCTGCATAAAAATCTGAAAATTTTGTTTATATCTTTTGAACATAAAAATGCTTGACATTTCCTGCACACCGTGCTATAATATAAAAGCTGAATCAAGCACAACAAAATACAAAACACGGAGAGGTATCGAAGCGGTCATAACGAGGCGGTCTTGAAAACCGTTTGACTTAACGGTCACGTGGGTTCGAATCCCACCCTCT